>CAZWJM010000043.1:0-11445 GCA_964634435.1 uncultured Oscillospiraceae bacterium
AAAAGGGACGCTGTCAGGCGGCTGCGGTTCGACTCTCGCAAGCTTGAGCAAAACGCGGCGTGACGCGGCAATGTCCGCTTAAAAACGGTTCGTACAGCGCCGCTTTTGCTTAACATTATTATCGGTCGATATTACGATTTATATTCCGTTTTCATCAGCGTGTACACGCCGAGGTCGTTGACGGCGGCGCGGAAGGTCGCTTCGTCCACGCGCGTCTTCATCAGGACGCTCACCGTGCCCGCCGAGGAGCTTGCCTTGGCCCACACGCCGTCGAGCACGTTCAGGGCGTTTTCCACGCGCGTTTCGCAGGCAGAGCACATCATGCCGTCGACGGTGAGCGTGGCGCTGTACGGGTAGTGCGCCTTGTTTTTATCGGCGACCTTGACCTTCTTGGCCGTATCGCCGCCCGCTCCGCAGCAGCCGGACGCGAGCTTCTTCGTATAGCTTTTTATGACCAGCACCGCGAACACAATGAACACCAGTGCAAAAATCGCATATCCCATTTTTTTAATAGCGCCTTTCAATTTTACTTATACATATATTGCGTCAGCCCGGTTCGAGGATGCCGGCGCACCTCGCCGGTGAGGCATATCGCCTTGAGGTTTTGCAAGCAGTAGTTACTGTTGCCCGACCGGAGGCTACCTCCAAGCTTTTGTAGGGAACAGGTTCACCTGTTCCGCTTGTGATAACTTAGGTGGTAGTTGTGGGATGCGGAACGGGTAAACCCGTTCCCTACACGGTGCAGCCGAAACCAGCGCATTGTGCGAAACCTTTGCCCTTGGCTCCACTGTGCAAGGGGAGCTGTCAGCGAAGCTGACTGAGGGGTTGTAACCGGCAGTTATGTTTTGCTGCTGACTAAAAACTGTCCACTGGTAACAACCCCTCCGGCTCGGCTAAAGCCGACCCACCTCCCCTTTCACAGGGGAGGCAAGACTAACCATGGCTTTTAGCACAGATTTTGCACCAATTCAGAACAATAACCGTCCACTGTGAAAACTAACTTGAATCTAACCCCCGCCGCTTATAACGGCCCGTACATATGGCTTGGATGGGGGAAAAGGTTGGCTAGACCTTAGAAGTAAAGGTAATGAAGTAAAGTGTAGAAGCAAAAAAGTGAGAGAGGTAGGAAGAAGGGCCGCGGCGGGGGATACATTCAAATCAGTTTTCGGTTTTCAAGGTGCGGATTTCAAGACGCGGAGGATATGTAGTGCTTTTTTAGCGCAGCTTTTTAAGAAAGGAGGTGCAGTATTTTTTATGCTGCACCTCCCGACGCTTTGTTAATTTTTCAGACTGCCGACATTGACGGGCTGATGGCACTTTCCGGCCATCGCGCAGCCCGAGCATTTGCAGCCGCAGGAGGAAATTCCGGCTTTTCTATCCCGAACGAGCACGCCAATGACAAGCGCCACGACGGCGATCAGGACAAGCGTTATGATGATATTTGCGACGTTTGAAGCTATCCAGGCAAGCATTGCTGCTCCCTCCTTTCGATTATTTTATACCTTTGCGGTGACCTTCTCGTTGAGGGTCTCGGCCTCCTTATAGGGCCTGAAGAGCATGTAGAGCATGAAGGCCAGGACGATGAGCGCTGCGATGACGC
Source organism: uncultured Oscillospiraceae bacterium (assembly GCA_964634435.1). Lineage (GTDB taxonomy): Bacteria > Bacillota > Clostridia > Oscillospirales > Oscillospiraceae > F23-B02. The sequence continues at coordinate 1,601 of CAZWJM010000043.1, forward strand.
CGACGATGTTTGCGCTGCCGGCAAAGAGCATGCCGAGCTGGTAGACCATCAGGGAGATGCAGTAAGCGAAGCCGCACATGTAGCCGATTGCTGCCCATGTCCACTTGGCGTTATTCATCTCGCGCTTTATTGCGCCCATTGCGGCGAAGCACGGTGCGCACAGCAGGTTAAAGAGCATGAAGCTGTAAGCGGTAAGTGCGCTGTAGTGCATTGCAACTGCTGCAAGCAGCTCGGGAGTGTCCTCTGCGACCTCTGCGCCGACGCTGAACAGCACGCCGAAGGTGGTGACGACGTTTTCCTTTGCGATGAGGCCGGTGACGACTGCGACGGTGGACTGCCAATCGCCGAAGCCGAGGGGTGCGAAGATGATGCAGATCGCGTTGCCGATCGCTGCAAGGATGGAGGTGTTGTTATCCTCGACCATGATGAGCTTGCCGTCAACGACGCCGAAGCCCTGCAGGAACCAGAGGACGATAGCCGACAGAAGGATGATGGTGCCGGCCTTCTTGATGAAGCTCCAGCCGCGCTCCCAGGTGCCGCGCAGGACGTTGCCGACGGCGGGGACGTGGTAAGCCGGAAGCTCCATGACAAACGGGGCAGGCTCGCCGGCGAAGGGCTTGGTCTTCTTGAGCATGATGCCAGATACGATGATGGATGCAACGCCGATGAAGTAGCAGGATACTGCGACCACTGCGCTGCCGTCAAACAGTGCGCCGGCAAACATTGCGATGATGGGCATCTTTGCGCCGCAGGGGACAAAGCAGGTGGTCATGATCGTCATACGGCGGTCGCGCTCGCTTTCGATGGTGCGGGAGGCCATGATGCCCGGAACGCCGCAGCCGGAGGATACGAGCATGGGGATGAAGCTCTTGCCGGAAAGGCCGAACTTGCGGAAAAGTCTGTCAAGTATGAACGCAACACGTGCCATGTAGCCAACGTCCTCAAGGATGCACAGCATCAGGAACAGAACGAGCATCTGCGGTACGAAACCGAGCACTGCGCCAACGCCGCCGACGATGCCGTCAACAACAAGGCCGGTCAGCCAGTCGGCCGCGCCCCAGCTTTCCATCAGGGAAGCCGCGCCGCCCTGGAGGATCTCTGCGCCGAAGACGTCGTTTGTCCAGTCGGTCAGGAACGAGCCGAAGGGACCCATCGCGATCCAGTAGACCAGGAACATGACCGCCGCGAATATCGGCAGAGCCGCCCAGCGGTTGGTGACGACCTTGTCGATCTTATCCGACGCTGTCAGGCCGCCGCGCGCTTTCTTTTTATAGCAGGCCTTGATGACCGATGCTATGTAGACGTATCTTTCGTTTGTGATGATGCTCTCGGCGTCGTCATCAAGCTCCTTCTCGGCAGCCTCGATGTCGGCATCGATGTGCTTCATCGTCTCGGGTGCTATGTCGAGCTTTGCGAGCACCTTATCGTCGTGCTCGAAGATCTTTATCGCGTACCAGCGCTGCTGCTCTTCCGGCAGCGAGTGCAGGACTGCCTCCTCGATGTGAGCGATGGCGTGCTCAACTGCGCCGGAGAATGAGTGCATCGGAGTGGTGCGGCCGCTCTTTGCAGCCTCCACCGCCGCGTCTGCTGCCGCCGCGACGCCGTCGCCCTTGAGGGCGGATATCTCGACGACCGCGCAGCCGAGCTGACGGGAGAGCTCCTTTACGTTTATCGAGTCGCCGTTTTTGCGCACGACGTCGATCATGTTTATCGCGACCACGACGGGGATGCCGAGCTCTGTAAGCTGAGTGGTCAGGTACAGGTTGCGCTCAAGGTTCGTGCCGTCGATGATGTTGAGTATCGCATCGGGACGCTCGCCGAGGAGGAAGTTACGCGCAACTACCTCCTCGAGAGTGTAGGGGGAAAGGGAGTATATGCCGGGAAGGTCAACTACGGTGACGCCCTCGTGGCGCTTGAGCTTACCTTCCTTTTTCTCTACCGTGACGCCGGGCCAGTTGCCGACGAACTGCGCCGAGCCAGTCAGCGCGTTGAACAGCGTTGTTTTGCCGCTGTTGGGGTTGCCCGCGAGGGCAATTTTGATGTTATCTTTCATTTATTCCACCTCGATCATTTCTGCGTCTGCTCTGCGCAGCGAAAGCTCGTAGCCGCGCACTGTCAGCTCAACGGGGTCGCCCAGGGGCGCCACCTTGCGGACAAACACCTCAGTGCCTCGGGTCAGACCCATGTCCATGATGCGGCGCTTGACCGCACCCTCGCCGTGCAGGCGCTTGACCGTGACGGTTTCGCCTATTTTTACGTCTTTGAGTGTTTTCATGTCTTACTGTTTCCTCTCCTCACACATATATTTTCTGTGCCATTTCCGCGCTTATCGCGACCCTGGCCTCTTTGACCTTGACGATCACATTTTCTCCGATGGCATTAATGACCTGCACATCGCTTCCGGCAACGAAGCCGAGATTTTCGAGGTGCTTTTTCACCTCGGGCTTACCGGCGACACGCTTTATCGTGTTTTCCTCGCCTATGCCCGCCAATGTTAACGGCATCATTATTTTCCTTTCCCCTTTCGATTAGCAGCCGCTAACTCAGCGCCTGCAAAAGAGTTAGCCCTCGCTAACTGTCTAAATAATAACACCCTTTTGCCCGATGTCAATAGCCTTTCGGCAGATTTGGCGATGTGCACAGTTTTGCGGGTTAGCTGGCGCTAACTATTTGTGCGTAATATCCAAGTAACCAGATAGGGATTAAGCTGACGGGAGTTAAACCCCTGTCGCCTGTCGGTGTCCCTTATCGGCGCTTTTTGCCTTTTTCGTCTTGATGGGCGTCAGCCCGTCTAAACCGATAGGGGTTCGGCTCTCGCTAGCTTAAACAAAAAAACGAGGTACGTCTGTACCTCGTTTTTTCATATCAGAAGCCTAATTTTACGATGTTTTTATCGTTTGCAAAGCTGCTCATTTCGTTCACGAAAAGAATTTCGTCGACGCCCTCGGATTCGATGAGCTGCTGGGCAGAGCCCATGTAGTAGCGCATATCGAGCATGATTATCGTCTCATAATCTGCCGTGAGGAAGGGCACAAGGCTGTTTGCAAACGAGTCTTTTATGATAAGCAGCGTTTTGCCGTTATCGCAGCCGCCGGTGATGACGGTCTGGCCGTAGTTGCCGCCGAGAAAGACCTTGTATTTATCCTTCTCGTCCCTGGCCGAAAGATCGTACAGGCTTATATCCTTGCCGTCGCCCGTGACCGTCACGTCCGGCGCAGCGGAAAGATACACGCTGTCGGGCACAGCGGCAGAATCAAGGGTCTTGGAATAGGTCGTGCCGAGGAAATCGTCGCAGAAAAGCTCGGGCGCGGCTCCCGTATCGTACTGACCCTGCGGCATGAGCGTTTCATACGCCGTGAGCGCACCGTACCATGTCCAGTGATGGTCCGTGCGGTAGTAGATCTGATGCTCCGCGCTCGCATTTTTCAGCGCCGGATACAGCTCGGGGAAGTTTACATTCGGCAGTGCGGCCTTTGCCGTGTCGAAAATTTTCTGCGCGTCATACATCTGCGCGTTTTTGGGCAGCTTATCGCTCATGACCGTGCCCGTCGCGGGGACGAGCAGCATCGTCACCGGCGTGTCGGGATTCTTATTCGCAAAATCGCCGACGAGCATGAGGTTGCGGCCGAGGTTTTTCTCATCCACCGACTCGGGCGTTATCTTCTCGATATAATACCCGTCCCCGCCGAGGTACGCGCCGCCGATGTCCTTAAAGCCGAGCAGCTTTTTAACATCCGTGCCCAGCGCCGTCCATGTGTCGCGCGCGGGGAACTGGTCGGAGATATAGTCTGTTATCTTCTCCTGAAAGCTGCCGTCGAGTATGGCGTCAAGGCTCATTTTCGGCGCGGTTTGCAGCATACGGTTTTCGTTATCGGAAAACTGCGTATCCTCGCCCGCGAACACGAGCACCGACGGCAGTATTATTGCCGCCAAAAACAGCGCGATGAGCGCAATATGCAGTTTTTTCATCACGCTCACCCCTTAAAATCTGAAGTACAGGAACGGATTGTAGCTATCGCCGATGAGGAACACGACGCTGAGCACCAAAAGCGCGAGCGTGAGCACACTCTTTACCGTGAAGCCGGCCTTTTCGCCCATCGCCCCCGTTGCGGAAACGAACAGGCGCTTGGGAAGCTGAGTTGATGCGATGCAGCAGATGACGAGCATGACCGCCTTTGTCGAGAGCGTGTACACATCCATGCCGCCGACAGCGCCGTTTGCGCCGAACATAGAGCCGAGGTAGGGCATGAGCACGCTCACATCGTCGCTTGCGAAGATGACCCAGCCGATGACGATAAGCAGCAGCGCGTACACATGGCGCAGCGCCTTCGGCATTTTATCCAGCGCGCGGAGCATGAACAGCTTTTCGACAAACAGTATCACGAAATAGTACAAACCCCACATGATGAAGTTCCAGCCCGCGCCGTGCCAGAAGCCCGTGAGCGTCCACACGATGAGCAGGTTCAGCGTCTGACGCGGCAGACCGCGGCGGTTGCCGCCGAGAGGGATGTAGAGATACTCCCTGAACCATGTGCTCAGCGTCATGTGCCAGCGGCGCCAGAAGTCGGTTATCGACACCGACTGATACGGATAGTTGAAGTTTTCCGGGAAGCGGAAGCCGAACATGCGGCCAAGGCCGATGGCCATGTCCGAATAGCCGGAGAAGTCGAAGTATATCTGGAACGTGAACGCCGCAGCGCCCACCCACGCCATAAGCGCAGAGCACTCGCCGCCGAGGGCGTATATCTCCGTCCACACGGCGCCCATCTGATTTGCAAGCAGCACCTTTTTGCCGAGGCCCACCACAAAGCGCATGATGCCGTCGGAAAAATCCTGCGTCGTGACCGTGCGCTCGTGAAGCTGATTCTCAACGTCGGAGTAGCGCACGATGGGGCCGGCGATAAGCTGCGGGAACATGGTGATGTACATGCCGAAATCGATGAGATTTTTCTGCACGCGCACATCGCCGCGGTAGACATCGATGGTGTAGCTCATGGCCTGGAAGGTGTAAAACGAGATGCCGATGGGCAGTGCGATATTCAGAAGGTCAAAGCCCGCTCCGAAGGCGGAGTTTATGTTGGAGATTATAAAATCCGTGTACTTAAAAACGCTCAAAAGCCCAAGGTCAATGACGACCGACAGCACCAGCATGAGCTTCAGGCGCTTTTTATTCTCCCTGTGCTTATCCATAAGCAGGCCGAAGATGAAGTTTATGAGTATCGAGAACATCATCAGGAACACATACTTCGGCTCGCCCCAGGCGTAGAACACAAGGCTGACTATCAGCAGGAACAGATTGCGCCCGCGCTTCGGGCAGATATAGTACCCCAGTAGCACAAGGGGCAGATATACGCACAAAAATATCGTACTGCTGAATACCATCTGTGTATCTCTCCGTTATTTTACGAATTCGTTGAACGCTGTGCGCGCCATGTCGGGCGCATCGCTCATTATAAGCAGGACGCAGTCGCCTATCGTTTCGACCGAGGCGCTCTCCGCGCGCTGCACCTGCTCCGGCTCATAGGTCCTGTACATCTGCGCGCGTGTCTCTACATGTCCGCGCAGGCTTTCGGCAAGCCCGGCGGCGTCGGCCTTATCCTTTAGCTGCACAACAGCGAGCTCATATGCCATGCCGTCGGCAGCATACGCCAGGAAAAAGCCGTGAATTTTATTATACTCCAAATCGGACAGATATGAAAAGGCTTTTTCGGCATTTTCGTCCCAACTGCCCGAAATTTTCATCTCCGGCAGCGTTCTGTCGGCTGCGACCATGCATTTTTGAAGCTCATACATGTCAAGCTTCTCGCCCTTTTCGCTGCATGCGCACAGCGAAAGCAGCAGGAGCGCCGCGCAGATGGCGGAAATTATTCGTTTCATTGTCTTAACCTCCGAATGCGCTGCTTATCGCCTGGTCAATGCGCGCAAGCTCCGCCTCGGTGAGGCCGTCGCCGCCGACGTCGCTTCCGTCCTCGGTGGTAAGGCTCACATACAGCATGCTCTCCGTGTCCGAAATGCTCAGCCACGACCAGTTGAGCCAGGTGTAAGTCGTAACTCCGGCAGGCTCCATCAGATACGTCTGCACCTTATCGAGCACGGCCTCGGCCAGCACATAGTCAACATCGCCGTCGTGAAATTGCAGGCCGAATATCCTCTGCCCGTTATCCATCGCCTCGCGCACCGCCATGGGGATATCGTACACGTCGCCGATGCCGACGCGGTTTATGTATGCAAGGTTATACTCATAGCCGTCTGCCGCGGGGAAGAACTCGGTGTTCCAGTCCTGCATGTTCATCATCGTCGCGTCGTTTAGGTTAAAGTTAACATACCCGCCGCCCGGCGCGTCGGAATACACATCCGTGTGGTACCAGTGGCCGTCGAGCTTCACGAGGTCCCACGAGTGCGACAGGTACGAGTCGTGCACGACCATGCACTCGATGCCCATCATCTGCATGAACAGCCTGAAGGTCGTCGCGTAGCCGACGCAGACCGCGTTATGGTTTTTCAAAACGCCGTAGGGCGTGTCGCAATTTGCATCGCTCTCCGGGATGACGGTCATCGAGCCCTCGTCAAAGCCGATGTTTGCGCACATCCAGTCGTACACGGCGCGTTCCTTGTCAAAATCGCTCATGCCGTCCGTGATTATCTCGTCGAGCACGGCCGATGCCATGTCAAGCGTCTCCCTGTCAGTCGCCGACAGCTTGGATACATCCCCCGATATATACGCGTCGGATATCTGCGTTGTGGACTTTATGACGTATTCGCTGCCTATGGTCACATCGTCCTCCTGCGCCACGTCCTCGACGTAAAAGTCATCGCCTGCATCCTCAAGCGCTTTGACCTTGGCATAGGTGAAAATGTTAAACACCAAAAGCAGCACCAGCATAATGGGCATTATGATGTTCATTGCCTTTTTCATAATAATATCTCCTTTTTTAATAGCGTGCGAAATAGCCTTCCCCTTGAGGGGGAAGGTGTCAGCCGAACGGCTGACAGATGAGGTGTATTATATCTGCGCCATCGGCGCACACCTTATTGTTGTAGGGAACAGGTTTACCTGTTCCGCTTGTAATCACCTGCGACGCAGACCTGTAGAAGCGGAATGGGTAAACCCATTCCCTACACGGTGCAGCCGAAATCAATGCTGCTGAGCAAAACCTTTGCCCGCCCCTACAAGGACTGGTGGTAGTCTCCGGCCGGGCAACAAAGATTACTGCTTGCAAGACGTGAATGCGAAATGCCCGCCAGGGCGAGTGGCCATGCCCTCAACTGTGTGGCCTCGAGCCGTACAGTTAATATACATGTTACGGGAGCAATTGTCAATACGTCGGTAACTATTTGTTCACTTGCTTTATTCGGAAGAAAATTGTATAATCCATTGCTAAGGGGGAATCATTGTGAGTCAATTGAAGTTTTACCTCGACGGAACAAACGGCACGCCCGTTGACGGCGAGGTCCCGATAGACGTTCTCATATCCAAGGAGGGGACGGGCAAAGAGCTCGGCAAGCTCAAATTCAGGTATTCCGATGCGTTTTTCCTGCACTCGGCCTGCTCATACGACCACGAGCTTGCGCTAATGTCCCTCGGCCTTACGATGAGCGCGTTTACATACAAGGGCGACGGCGATAAGCACACGCGCGCAGCCCTGCACGAGATCGGTTGCGATGACCGCACCATCCAGAGCGAAAAATTCGGCAACACCTTTGAGGGCGTCGACTCCTGCGGATATATATTCGGAACGAAGCGCCTGCCGGACGGGAGCTACCTCGTCCCCGTCGTCATACGCAGCCACCGCTACGGCGGCGAGTGGGTCAGCAATGCCCACGCGGTCGAGCCTGCATTCCCCGACCACGCGGCGGGCTTTAAGATAGCGGCCGACGGCGTGTATGACGCGCTTATGAAATACATCTCGCGCCGCGGGCTTGACAGGAGCAAGCTGCGCATTTGGGTCTGCGGCTACAGCCGCGGCGGCGCTGTTGCCAATCTCCTCGGCGCGCGCCTGACCTTTGAAAGCGGCATCGGCAAGGATAATATTTTTGCCTACAGTTTCGCAACACCCGTGACGGTGTACGACCGCGCAAATCTCTTCACCGACAACATCTTCAACATCATATCCGAAATGGACGTCGTGCCCCGCATGCCGCTGCGCTATTGGGGGCTCGGGCGCTACGGAACGGATATGATCCTGCCCTGCAAGGCACGGCGCGGCGCGGCGGAATACATGCGGCTGCTCGGGCAGATGCAGGGGCAGTTTGCGCAGATAATGCAGGCGCTCGGCGTTGCTGCCGCCTATGTTCCGCTCGACGATCAGGAGCGGGCGCTGGACCTGCTGTTTGACTACATTGACGACCTGCTCGACTCGCCCGAAAAGTACCGCGGCGAAGGGTATCAGCAGCTTGCGATGGACTTTATGCAGAGCAAAATGCACGGCGACAGCTTTGAGCTCAAGCGCTTCCTGCGCTGGCTGCTCGACGGCAACGAGGAAATGGCCGACGAGCTGTGCTCGCTCATCGACTCCTGGCATGAGCTGTCGGGGCTTGAAAAAATGCAGCGCCTCGGGAGCCTTTTGGCCAAGCGCCGCCCGGGCGACAAATCACCGGCGACGGAGATAATCTTCATGGTCGTCGGCATCATGTTCCGCTATGCCGCGAAGTTTGCCGCGACCAAGGTCACCGGCGGCGAGCAGGATTATTTCTACGAGCAGCTTGTCATCCTCATCGTCGACGCGTATCAGCACGGCGGCGACTCGTTCATCCTCCAGCAGCACTGGCCGGAGGCATACCTCGCGTGGCTCAAGGCCGCACCCGAAACCGACCTTTTCCGACGCGGCAGCTACCCGCGCGAATCGATAAAATAGGAGAGCTAAAACATGGACAAAACTATAGTCGTCATGGCGGCCGGCCTCGGCTCGCGCTATGGCGGAGTCAAGCAGATTGAGCGCCTCGGCCCCGATGACGAGATACTCATGGAGTACGCCATTTACGACGCTGTCAACGCGGGCTTTAACCGCATAGTCCTCATCATAAAGCCCGAAATTTACGACGACGTGAAGGAGCTTTTCGGCGACCGCATCGAAAAAAGCACCAGCATAAAGATCGACTACGCCATGCAGACGTCCGACCGCTTCACCGAGTCCCGCCCCGAGTTTGCGCACAGGGCAAAGCCGCTGGGCACGGTGCACGCGGTGCTGTGCGCGAAGGACATGATAGCCTCGCCCTTTGCCGTCATGAACGCCGATGATTATTACGGCGCGGAGGCCTTCCGCGTCATGGCCGAAAAGCTTGAGCAGCTCCACTCTGCCTCAGACTCTGCCATGGTCGCCTACAGGCTCAAAAACACGGTCAGCGAGTTTGGCACGGTAACGCGCGGCGTGTGTCAGGCCGAAAACGGCTTTCTCACGGGCGTGAAGGAGACGTATAAAATTAAGCTCATGCCCGACGGACTTATCCGCGACACGTCCAGCGGCGAGGACGGCCCCGTCCTTGCGCCGGACACGCTCGTATCGATGAACCTCTGGGGCTATCATCAGGATATCCTGCCCGTGATGGAGCGCTATTTTGCCAATTTTATCGCCGCCCTGCCCGAGGGTGACGAGAAATCCGAGTGCCTGCTGCCGACGATGATGGGCGAGCTGACGCAGACAGGCGATGTGAAGATCTCCGTCCTCAGCACGCCCGACCGCTGGTTCGGCCTGACATACCGCGAGGATAAGCCCGGCGCCGTCGCCGCCCTCAACGCCCTGCACGCAAACGGCACCTATCCCCCAACGCTGTGGAATAACTGAGAATAACAAAAAACGAGTACCACATGGTACTCGTTTTTTAATCTGTAAGCTCTAATATCTCTT
>CAZWJM010000044.1:0-11331 GCA_964634435.1 uncultured Oscillospiraceae bacterium
CGCCACGACACCGCCCAGCCCTTGCTGAGCGCGTCGATGACGTACTTGGAGTCCGAGTACAGCTCGACGATGCACGGCTCGCGCAGCGCACGGAGCGCCGAGATGACCGCCGTCAGCTCCATGCGGTTGTTGGTCGTGCTCGGCTCGCCGCCGGACAGCTCCTTTTTTGCACCATTATAGCACAAAATCGCGCCCCAACCGCCCGGCCCGGGGTTGCCGGAGCACGCGCCGTCGGTGTAAATAGTCACAGTTTTCATCATTTCAGTCCGTATTTGCGCATGAGGATGTTGTACTCCTCCTTCTCGATGAGGCCGTTGCGCAGGAATTCCTTGAGCTGCGCTGCGCGCTTCTCTTCGGGGTCGGCGCGGAAGTCGGGCTCGACATGCTCGTGGTCGTCGGCGCACTCGGAGGTGTCCTCGCGCATCTGCTCGGTCAGGCGCTTGGAGGCGCTGTTTTCGGCGTTTTTGACCAGCTTGCCGAGGTCAAAATGTGCGGGCTTGAACTCGCGCCGCGAGTCCTCACGCGTGTAAGTGCCGGTTTTCGGCTTTGCCGCGGAGGAGTCGGCCTTTTTCTTTTTGCTCACCGCGATGGCGAAGCCGATGCCGGCCGCGACGAACACCAGGAGCAGCAGCACCACGCCTGCGCCGTCGCCGATGCTGCTGAGCAGCACGAAAAACAGCACGATGACCGCGCCGACGACGCCTTTCGGGTCGGAGCTCTTGTTCTGTTCTCTTCTGTTGTTGCCCATATTTTTCTCCTTTTTTGGTGGCGAATTGACGCAGCTGCGGATACGTCTATTGCGTTAGCCCGACCGGAGGCCGCGCAGGAAACCGTATCATTGCCGCTTCCCGCGGGATTTGCTTTGCACTAATTTAGTGCAGAAAAGTCTTCCCCTTGAGGGGAAGGTGTCAGCCGAACGGCTGACGGATGAGGTGGAATAAATCGCGCGTCAGCGCATCATTGTTGATGCCCATTCATTGTTCTGATTTAGTGCAAAATTTATGCGAAAGTTATAGCTTTGCCCTTGGCTCCACTGTGCAAGGGGAGGCAAAGAAGCAGCGGTTACATTAGTTCCCTCCTCGCGGCATAGCCGCTGCGGTCGGTTGCTAAAAACATGCCACCGGCATGTTTTCTTAACGCACCGACCTCAAGGGGAAGGCTTTTTCGCGTCCAACAACTGCGATTGTTCTATTTTAGTGCAAAGCAAGACGAGACAGTGGCCGAGGCAAGCCTCGCCCCTACAAGGGCTTGGAGGTAGTTTCCGGTCGGGCAATAAATATTACTGCTTGCAGCGCCTCTATGCGAAATGCCCGCCACGGCGAGTGGCCGGCGAGGTGCGGCGAGGTGTCAACTCTCCGCCGCTTCGCCCGCTTCTTTATCCGTCGGGGCGATGGAGATGACTTTCGCGTCGGCGGTCAGGCGCATGACACGCACGCCCTGGGTGCTGCGCGACAGCAGGCTTATGCTGCCGACGTCCATGCGGATGATGGTGCCGTCGTCGGAGATGACAAGCAGATCCTCCTCGCCGGAGACGATTGCGACGTCGGCAATCGGGCCGGTCTTATCGGTGATGTTATAGTTTTTAAGTCCCATGCCGCCGCGGTTCTGCACGCTGTATTCAGAGACATCGGTGCGCTTGCCATAGCCGTTTTCGGTTATGCTCAGTATCGCCGTGCCCTCGGCCGCGATGCCCGCGCCGACGACAAAGTCGCCCTCGCGGAGCCTTATGCCGCGCACGCCGACCGCGTCACGACCCATTGCGCGCGCGTCGTTTTCGTCAAAGCAGATGGCCATGCCGTCGTGCGTTGCAAGCAGGATCTTATCCTGGCCGGAGGTCTGCAAAACGGCGATGAGCTCGTCGCCCTCGTCGAGCGACAGGGCGCGGATGCCGTTGGAGCGGATGTTCTTGAATGCCGACTGCGCGGTGCGCTTTATCGTGCCGTTGCGGGTGACGAAGACGAGGTAGCTGTCCTCGGCGACGCCGCGGCCGGCGATCATCGCGCTGACCTTCTCGCCCGTGTCGGTGGGGATGATGTTTATTATGTTCTGGCCGCGCGCCGACCTGCCCGCCTCGGGGATGCGGTAGCCCTTGCGGACGTACACCTTGCCGAGGTTCGTGAAGAACAGCAGGTTATCGTGCGTGGAGGCGGTGAACACCGTTTCGACATAGTCCTCCTCGCGCGTGGCCATGGCCTTGACGCCCTTGCCGCCGCGGCCCTGTGCGCGGTACTCGGCAGTGGGCAGGCGCTTGATGTAGCCATTGTGGGTCAGGGTGTAGACGCAATCGGTCTCCTCGATGAGGTCTTCGATGTCGATCTCGTCCTCGACGTCCTGGATCTCGGTCTTGCGCTCGTCGCCGTAGCGGTCGCGGATATCGGTGAGTTCGTCCTTCAGCACGCCCTTTATCTTCTCGGGGTCTGCAAGCAGCTCCTTATAGTACGCGATGCGCTCGGATATCTCGCGATACTCGTTCTCGAGCTTCTCGCGGTCGAGTCCCTGCAGGGATTTCAGGCGCATGTCCAGTATCGCCTGCGCCTGCACATCCGACAGGCCGAAGCGCGTCATGAGGTTTTGCTTTGCGTCGTCGTAGCTGCTGCGGATGATGCGGATGACCTCGTCGATATTGTCCTGCGCGATGATGAGACCCTGCAGCAGATGCGCGCGCTCCTCGGCTTTTCTGAGGTCGAATTTCGTTCTGCGCACGATGAGCTCCTCCTGGAAGGTGAGGTACTCGTCGATGATGTGGCGCAGGTTGAGTATTTTCGGCTGCGACTGGTTATTGACCAGGGCGAGCATGTTTATCGAGAAGCTGGTCTGGAGCTGGGTCTGCGTGAGCAGGCGGTTTAAAACGACCTGCGGGTTTGCGTCGCGCTTTAGCTCGATGACGATGCGCATACCGTTGCGGTCAGTCTCGTCGCGCAGGTCGGATATGCCCTCGATGCGCTTATCGCGCACCTGCTCGGCTATCGCCGCGATGAGCTGGCGCTTGTTGACCTGGTACGGCAGCTCAGTTACGATTATCCTCGTGCGATCCTTGCCGAACTCCTCGAACTCCGTGCGTGCGCGCATGATGACCTTGCCGCGGCCGGTCATGTACGCCTGGCGGATGCCGCTGCGGCCCATGATGATGCCCTTGGTGGGGAAGTCGGGGCCGGTGACGTACTGCAAAAGCTCGTTCATGCTGATCTCCGGCTCATCGAGCACGGCGATGCACGCGTTTATGACCTCGGTGAGGTTGTGCGGCGGGATATTAGTCGCCATGCCGACCGCGATGCCGGACGAGCCGTTTACCAGCAGGTTCGGGAAGCGTGACGGCAGCACCAGCGGCTCGCGCCGCGTTTCGTCGAAGTTGGGCAGGTAATCGACCGTGTCCTTGTCGATATCGCGCAGCATTTCATCGGCCATGCGCGCCATGCGCGCCTCGGTGTAACGGTATGCGGCGGGGGGATCGCCGTCGACCGAGCCGAAGTTGCCGTGGCCCTCTATCAGCGGGTATCTGAGCGAAAAGTCCTGCGCAAGGCGCACCAGCGCGTCGTACACCGAGGTGTCGCCGTGCGGGTGGTATCTGCCGAGGACGTCGCCGACGGCCGTTGCGCATTTGCGGAAGGGCTTGTCGTGCGTGAGGTTATCCTCGTACATGGCGTAGAGTATTCTGCGGTGGACGGGCTTGAGTCCGTCGCGCACGTCGGGCAGGGCACGCCCGATGATGACGCTCATCGCGTACTCGATGTAGCTGGTCTTCATCTCCCCGACCAGCTCAGACTGCACTATGTGCTGCTCCGGAAACGCAATGTCCTCCGGTCTGTAATCCTTATTCTTACCCATTTTCAAATCGCCTTTCAATTTATCGTATACAGTTATATCGGTTGCCCGGTTCGAGGCTGCCGACAAAACCATTAAACTCTCAGTTTTAATTGGTGCTACCAAAGCCTTCCCCTTGAGGGTCGGTGCGTTAAGAAAACATGCCGGTGGCATGTTTTTAGCATCCGACCGCAGGAGCTGTGCTCCGAGGAGGGAACTAATGTAACCGCTTCGCAGTTATCAATTTGTATTGCGATGACCCGGATGAGGTGGAATAAATCAGCGGCGTTAGCCGCCACAGCTTCATCTTGTAGGGAATAGGTTCACCTGTACCGCTTGTTGAATCTTGCTTTGCACTAAATTAGAACAATAGCGGTTGTCACACGCATTGCCTCACCTGTGCAAGGGGAGGTGTCGGTGCGTTAAGAAAACATGCCGGTGGCATGTTTTTAGCATCCGACCGCAGGAGCTGTGCTCCGAGGAGGGAACTAATGTAACCGCTGCTGACTAAAAACTATACACTGGTAACAACCCCTCAGTCAGCTTGCGCTGACAGCTCCCCTTACACAGTGGAGCCAAGGGCAAACCGTCACTTTCAGCGCAGATTTTGCACTATATCAGAACAATGGTGCGGTATTATCAATGATGCGCTAACGCGCAATTTATTCCACCTCATCCGGGTCACCGCAATCCGGTGACCCACCTTCCCCTCAAGGGGAAGGCTTTTCGCTCTCAATTCGCCATTAAAAATCAAGATTTACTGCGTATTTGGCGTTTTCCTCGATGAAGGCCTTGCGCGGCTCGACCTGCTCGCCCATGAGGATGGTGAAGATCTCGTCGGCCTTGACCGCGTCCTCGAGACAGATGCGGCGCAGGGTGCGCGTTTCGGGGTTCATGGTCGTCTCCCACAGCTCGTGCGGGTCCATTTCGCCGAGGCCCTTGAAGCGCGAGATATCGACCTTCGCGTTCGGATTATCGCCGCGCAGCTCGGCCGAAACACGGTCGCGCTCCTCCTCGGAGAAGGCAAGGCGCGTGGTCTTGCCGCGTGAAAGCTTAAACAGCGGCGGCACGGCCGAATACACATACCCCTGCTCGATAAGCGGGCGCATGAAGCGGAAGAAGAAGGTCAGCATCAGCGTGCGGATATGCGCGCCGTCGACGTCGGCATCGGCCATGATGATTATCTTGTGGTATCTGAGCTTATTGACGTCAAACTCCTCGCCGATGCCCGCGCCCAGCGCGGTGATGACCGGCGCGAGCTTATCGTTGCCGTAGACCTTGTCGGCACGCGCCTTTTCGACGTTGAGCATCTTGCCCCACAGCGGCAAAATCGCCTGGAAGCGCGAGTCACGACCCTGGGTCGCCGAGCCGCCTGCCGAGTCGCCCTCGACGATGTACAGCTCGGTCAGCGATGCGTCGCGCTCGTTGCAGTCGCGCAGCTTATCCGGCATCTGCCCGGACTCAAGCCCCGTTTTTCTGCGCACGGACTCGCGCGCCTTGCGCGCTGCCTCGCGGGCGCGGGACGCGGTCATCGCCTTGTCCAAAATCGCCTTGCCGACGGCGGGGTTTTCCTCCAAAAACTGCTCGAGCTTGTCGGACACGACATTGTCCACCAGCGTGCGCATTTCGGAGTTGCCGAGCTTTGCCTTGGTCTGACCCTCGAACTGCGGCTCGGTGAGCTTGACGGAGATTATCGCGGTCATGCCCTCGCGGCAGTCCTCGCCGGAGAGCTTGTCGTCATTTTTCAGGATGCCGACCTTGGTTCCGTAGGCGTTTAGAACTCTCGTGAGCGCCGTACGGAAGCCGGTTTCATGCATGCCGCCCTCGGGCGTGTGGATGTTATTTGCAAACGAGACGATGACCTCGTTGTAGCTGTCGTTATACTGCAGGGCGATCTCGGCCTCGGAGTCGGAGCGCTCGCCCTTCATGTAGATGACCTCATTGTGCAGCGGGGTCTTGTTTTGGTTAATGAACGACACGAACTCGCGGATGCCGCCCGCGTAGCACATTTCGTCCTTCTTCTCCTTGCCCTCGCGCCGGTCCTCGGTGGAGATGAACAGGCCGCCGTTTAAAAACGCCTGCTCGCGCATACGGGTGTGCAGAATGTCGTAATCGTACACGGTCTCGTCGAACATCTCGGGGTCGGGCTTGAAGCGGACGGTCGTGCCGGTGCGGTCAGTCTCGCCGATGATACGCATCTCCTGCGTGATGTTGCCGCGGGAGAACTTCATCTCGTAGATCTTGCCGTTTTTGTGGACGTGGACGATGAGCCATTCGCTCATCGCGTTAACGACCGACGCGCCGACGCCGTGCAGACCGCCGGAGACCTTGTAGCCCCCGCCGCCGAACTTGCCGCCCGCATGCAGCACCGTGAACACGACCTCCAGCGCGCTTTTGCCCGTCTGCTCCTGAATGTCGACAGGGATGCCGCGGCCGTTATCGCGCACGCAGATGACGTCGCCTGGCTCGATGATGACCTCAATACGGTCGCAGTAGCCGGCCAGCGCCTCGTCGATGGAGTTGTCGACGATCTCGTACACGAGGTGGTGCAGACCCGAGGACGAGGTCGAGCCGATGTACATGCCCGGGCGCTTTCTTACAGCCTCCAGGCCCTCAAGCACCTGAATTTGTGACGCATCATATTCCTGTGTTATCTTCTCATTCATTTCTTTTCAACAGCGCTTTAGCGCTCTCCTTTTTTTAATAGCGCCGTGGCGCTATGCGTTATACTTTTATTACTGCTGCCGCAGGGGCGTATCGCATTGATATTGTGTAGATACATCTATTGCGGTAGCACGGTATCGGCGCTTCCGACTAAGCCGGAAAACTGCCGCTTCCCGTGGGTGTTTGCATGGTTTGTTTTGCACTAAAATAGAACATTATTGTGCCTTGCAGCGCACTAATTTAGTGCGAGGCAGTTGGATTATATCCGCGCCATCGTAACCGTGCCGACGCAAGTTAGATTATATGCAGTGTCGGTACGGTTTGAAAAGCCTTCCCCTCGGAGGGGAAGGTGTCAGCCGAACGGCTGACGGATGAGGTGGAATAAATCGCGCGTAAGCGCATCATTGTTGATGTCCATCTCATTGTTCTATATTAGTGCAAAATCTATGCTGAATGTAATGGTTTTGCCCTTGGCTCTACTGTGCAAGGGGAGGCAAAAAACAAGGTGGCGGCTCACGCCGCAGATATAATCCACCTCATCCGTCGGCTATCGCCGACACCTTCCCCTCCGAGGGGAAGGCTTAATGGGTGCTATGTTTTCTTAACGCACCGACCTTAAGGGGAAGGCTATCCTTCTTCCACCCTATCTGAAGCCTATACGCAGCGAGGCGCGGTTTTGCAGCGTTTGCGGGGACATTTGGCTCAGATACACGCGCATGACGCCGTTTTCCATGCACACGACGAAGCTTTTCGGAATATCCTCGGCGACGTTAACGACGTGGCCGTACTTCTCCGCCGCCGCGAGGTACTTGCGCGTTAAGTGCGACTGGCTGGTATTATCGAGGTCGAACACGCCGACGATGCTGTCCTTCCGGACAACGGCGCCCGCGCCCAAATGCAGATACATCAGCCTATCCTCCCTCGGCTCACATGCAGCACCTTGCCGCCCGTGCGGCTGGATATACCCTCGTCTTCACAGCAGGTAATGAGCGTCTGCCCGCCGCCGATGCGGTTGAGCACGAACTCCTGCCGCTTCATGTCAAGCTCGGAGAGCACATCGTCCAAAAGCAGTATCGGGTACTCGCCCGTCTCGTCCAAATATATCTCCCGCTCGGCAAGCTTTATCGACAGCGCTGCCGTGCGCGTCTGACCCTGGCTTGCAAATGACCGGGCGGGGTTGCCGTTGATGCTTATTATAAGATCGTCCTTGTGCGCGCCGGAGAGGCACTGGCCGGAGTCGAGCTCGGCCTTGCGGTGCGCCTCCATATGGTCGCACAGGTCGTAGAATATCTCTTTTGCCGAGGCGGTGGGGTCTTTGACGGTGGATACGGTGGAATACTGTATCCCCAGTTTTTCGCCCGCGCCGGAAAACTCGCTGTGTATCGGCGCTGCCTCCTCTGCAAGACGCGCGGCGAACGATGCCCTGTACCTAATAAGCTGTGCCGACGCGCGGCACATGCCGTCGGAAAACTCGTCGAGCGTATCCAGCAGCGAGGGCTTCTCGCGCCAGTCCTTTAAAATGCGGGTCTTGCTCTCGTAAAATTTATTAAACTGCGACAGATACTCGGCATATCGCGGGCGGATCTGGCTTATGGCGTTATCCATAAGTCTGCGCCGCGCGGCCGCGCCCTCCTTGATGAGGTTGAGGTCATCCGGGCAGAACAGCACGGTGTTGAGCGTCGCGGCAAGCTCGGAGGCGGTTTTCTTCACCGCGTTCACCGTTATCTGCTTTCGCACGCCCTGGCGCAGGAGAATGCGCACGGTCTGCGTTCTGTCGTGGCTTTCGACCTCGGCGAGGATCTCCGCACTGTCGCAGCCGAAGCCTATGAGCTCGCGGTCAAACCTCGTGCGGAAGCTGCGCCCCGTCGACAGCATGTACACGGCCTCGAGCAGGTTCGTCTTGCCCTGCGCGTTTTCGCCGTAGATGACATTTGTCCCGGGTGAGAGCTCGGTCGTCTCAAAGTCGTAGTTTCTAAAGCCGTTCAAGGCTATGCGGCTAATCCTCATCAGGCTATCTCGATAGTCTCGTCGCCGAAGGTGACCGTGTCGCCCGGGCGGAGCTTCTTGCCGCGCATGGTGCATGTTTCGCCGTTTACCGACACCATGCCCTCGGATATGACGTACTTCGCCTCTCCGCCTGTGCCCACGAGCGCTGCAAACTTCAGCAGCGCATCGAGCTTTATAAACTCTGTCTGAATCTTTATTTGCATGTTTTCAATAGCGCATTAGCGCTCTCCTTATACGTCTATTGCTGTAACACGGTTCGAAGCCGCGCAGGAAACCGGAAATCTGCCGCTTCCGTGGGTGTTTGCGGTGTTTGCTTTGCACTAAATTAGTGCGACCAAAGCCTTCCCCTCGGAGGGGAAGGTGTCAGCCGAACGGCTGACGGATGAGGTGGATTATAATCAGCGGCGTCAGCCGCCACAGCTTTATTTCACCTGCACGTATCACTCAGATGCAGCATTATATCCATGCACACACCCTCAAAATTTTTCATAACGTCAAGGTTTGAATACCGGCATACCCGCAAACCCAGACTTCTCATATACTCGTCTCTTTTGGCATCTGCCGCCATGCCCTCGGCCTCACAGTGCTGCGAGCCGTCAAGCTCGATGACAAGCTGAGCCTCGGCGCAGTAAAAATCGACGATGTATCTGCCGATGATTTTTTGTCGGTTAAAATTCTGCGGCTGCAATTTCAGAAAATCGTACCACAAATGCCGCTCTTCCTTGGTCATATTGCGGCGCAGCTCCTGCGAAAAATGGGTCAGGCTTACGTCGCTGTTTTCCTCGTTCAATGCCGTCACTTCTTGCATTAAATATTGTTGCGCTGACGCGCAATTTATTCCACCTCATCCGGGTCATCGCAATACAAATTGATGACTGCGAAGCGGTTACATTAGTTCCCTCCTCGCGGCATAGCCGCTGCGGTCGGTTGCTAAAAATGTGCCACCGGCACATTTTCTTAACGCACCGACCTCAAGGGGAAGGCTTTTCAAACCGTACCGACTCTGCACACGATCTATTTTGCGTCAGCACGGTTACGATGGAACGATGTAATCCAGCTACCTCGCACCCCATTAGTACGCTGCAAGCCGTCGCATGCGGAACAGGTGAACCTGTTCCCTACAGGGTGCTGGCACATGTTTTGCACCAAATCGGAACAATTCTCACGGGACGCGGCCAGCGTTACGGTTTTCTGCGCACACTCGAACCGGGATACCGCAAAAACCGTATTGGCACACTCTCAATTCGCCATTAAAAATCAGCTTCTAAGTCTTATCGGCAGGACCATATACTTAAACTTATCACTGCCGTCGGCGGGGACCATGATGCAGGGTGCGGTGTTGCCGTTGAGGCAGAGGTCAATCTCGTCCATGGGCGCGGCCTTGAGCGCATCCATCATATATTTGCCGTTGAAGCCTATCTCCAGCCCCTCGCCGTTACCCTCGGCAAAGCACACGTCCTCGGCCTTGCCAAGCGGCGTATTGCACAGGCAGTCGATAAATCCGTCGTTGAAGGTCATG
The DNA here is from genome assembly GCA_964634435.1 of uncultured Oscillospiraceae bacterium. Lineage (GTDB taxonomy): Bacteria > Bacillota > Clostridia > Oscillospirales > Oscillospiraceae > F23-B02. The sequence continues at coordinate 9,992 of CAZWJM010000044.1, forward strand.
CGCACAGGGTTTTTGGTCTTCTCGTCGATGATGAGCGACACGCGGTCGATGACGCGCAGAAGCTCGGCTCTGCTGACCTTGATGTGCATCTTGAACGTATCGGGCATGGCCTTGCGATAGTTGAGGAAGTCGCCCTCCAAGCGGCGGCTGATGACGACGGTGTTGCCGATGGTGAACGACACATGGTTTGCGCCGACGAAAATGCCGGTTTCGGCCTCCTCGTCGCCGGTGCTTATGCGCTCGATATCCGTCAGCGCCGTGCCGGGCACGATGAACTCATTGTGCTCCTCCGGACCTTCTATCGCCTCGCGGCGGATAGCCAGCCTGTAGCCGTCAACAGAGACCATTGCAAGCGTGCCGGCCTCGACCTCGAAGAGCGAGCCTGTATACACCGGGCGGCTGTCGTTATCGCTTATTGCAAAGCAGGACTGGTTTATCATGTTTTTGAGCGTGGCCTGCTTCATTTTGTAGCTTCTTATGCCGTCGACCGAGGGCAGCTCCGGATACTCGCCGCTGTCCATACCCATGAAGGCAAACTCGGTCTTGCCGCACTTGACGGTGGTCTTGTTTTCGGGGTCTGTTTCTATCGTGACCATGCCGTCGGGCATGCGGCGCACCATCTCGCCGAAGAGCTTTGCGTCAAGCACGACGCTGCCGGGCTCGGTGACTTCGGCCTCGACGGTCGTGTAAATGCCCTTTTTGAGGTCATATCCCGTAACTCTCAGCCTCTCGCCTGCCTCGAGCAGAACGCCCTCGAGCGTGGGGATCGGGCTTTTTGCCGCCGCTGCGCGTGCGCATGTCGCTACCGCGGCCTGGAGTATATGCTTCTCGCATGAAAATTTCATAATCGTCCCTCCGTTAAAAAACGAAAAATAAATGATATATAATAAATCTTATAAAAAGTTCAGTAGTATTAGCAGTAGTTAAAATTTTTGTGGAAAACCCGAAAAATCGCTTGATACGCCGGCGTTTTTGATGTCAATAAAATTGTTCAAAACTTTTGAGTTTTAAACATCGATTTTTGACAGCCCGAGTTTTCAACACAAAATAACAAACATTGAACAATCGGTTGTGGAAAGCTGATAGTGGACAGTTGCTGCTCTGATTTGGTGCAGAACATTTGCCTGCACCCTGTAGAAAACGGGTTTTCCCGGCCACTCGCCGTGGCGGGCGTATCGCATTTAAATTTTGCAAGCAGTAATTGCTGTTGCCCGACCGGAAGCTTCCGACGAAGCATTAAATCTGCCGCGCCCCGTGAGATTTGCTTTGCACTAAATCAGTGCAGAAATAGCCTTCCCCTTGAGGGGAAGGTGTCAGCCGAACGGCTGACGGATGAGGTG
>CAZWJM010000045.1:0-11117 GCA_964634435.1 uncultured Oscillospiraceae bacterium
CTGTGCAAGGGGAGGTGGGTCGGCGTTAGCCGAGCCGGAGGGGTTGTTACCAGTCCATAAAGTTTAGTCAGCAGCAAAACTTCAACTGCCGGTTACAACCCCTCAGTCAGCGCAAGGCGCTGACAGCTCCCCTTGCACAGGGGAGCCAAGGGCAAAACCATTACATTCAGCATAGATTTTGCACTAATATAGAGCAATGAGATTGGTATCAATAATGATGCGCTACGCGCGATTTATTCCACCTCATCCGTCAGCCGTTCGGCTGACACCTTCCCCTCAAGGGGAAGGCTTTGTACGCACATACGTTACGCGGCAGATTTCCGGTTTCGTCGGTAGCTTCGAACCGGGCTACCGCAATAAACGTATACGCAACATAGAAAATCGCTATTAAAAAAAGGAGGAATTAGTATGCCTATCCCCACTCCGCATATCGCGGCCAAGAAAGAGGACTTCGCAAAGACCGTTCTCATGCCCGGCGACCCGCTCAGGGCAAAATTCATCGCCGAAAACTTCCTTGAAAACCCCGTGCTGGTCAACAACGTGCGCGGCGTTCAGGGTCACACCGGCACATGGAAGGGCGTCCCCGTGACCGTCATGGCAAGCGGCATGGGCATCCCCGCCATCGGCATCTACAGCTGGGAGCTTTATAACTTCTACGATGTCGACAATATCATCCGCATCGGCTCGGCCGGCGCACTGCGCGACGACCTGAAGCTGATGGACCTCGTCGCGGGCATGGGCGCATGCACCGACTCAAACTACGCCCACCAGTTCGAGCTCAACGGCACATTTGCCCCCATCGCGGACTACACCCTGCTCAGCGCCGCCGTGGAAACGGCCAAAGAGCACGGCGTGGACATGAAGGTCGGAAACATCCTCTCGGGCGATAATTTCTACTCCCCCGCAGGCTGCGACAGCAACGACAGATGGCGTGACATGGGCGTCATGGCCGTCGAAATGGAGGCCGCCGGCCTTTACATGAACGCCGCCCGCGCCGGAAAACGCGCCCTGTGCATCTGCACGATATCCGACCATATCTACCGCAGCGAGGCACTGTCCGCTGAGGAAAGACAAACGTCCCTCAAGCAGATGATAGAGATAGCCCTCGACACCGCAGTTAAGATGAACGATATATGAATTTTTTCACTGAGAGCAAGTATGTTTGGTCATTTTACTAAATTATACTTGCTTTCGGCATGTTGTTGGTGATATACTGTTTGCAGTATGCGGACAGCATACATATCAAAATCGTTAGCAAAACTCAAAAATTTATACGGAGGAAAAAACATGAAAAGATTTCTCGCACTGATTATGGCTCTGTGCATGGTCTTTGCTCTTTGCGCCTGCAACAACGGCGACGCAAACACCGGCGATGACGACCAGGGCGAAGCAGCCGCAATGAAGGTTGCAATGATCACCGACTACGGCGACATCACTGACCAGTCCTTCAACCAGACCACCTACGAGGCATGCAAGGCTTACTGCGCCGACAACAACCTCGAATTCAACTACTTCAAGCCCGCTTCCGACGCTGACGCAGACCGCGTTGCAATGATCGAGAAGGCATACGCAGAGGGCTACAACGTCATCGTAATGCCCGGCTATGCATTCGCAAACGCCATCAAGGAAACCGTCAACGAGTACACCGATGTTAAGTTCGTCGCACTGGACGTCGGCGCTGGCGACCTCAACGAGTTTGACGCAGAAGGCAACCTCGTTAAGGAGTTCGAAGTTCCCGCAAACCTCTACTGCGCAGTTTACCAGGAAGAGCTGTGCGGCTACATGGCAGGCTACGCAGCTGTTAAGCTCGGCTACACCAAGCTCGGCTTCCTCGGCGGCATGGCAGTTCCCGCAGTTGTCCGTTACGGCTACGGCTTCCTTCAGGGTGTTGACGCAGCAGCTGCTGAGCTCAACATCGCTGATCAGGTTTCCGTAAAGTACGTCTACGGCAACAAGTTCGCTGGCGACCCCGCAATCACTGCTGTTATGGACACCTGGTATGCAGGCGGCACTGAGGTCGTCTTCGCATGCGGCGGCGGCATCTACGCTTCCGCAGCTGAGGCTGCTGCAAAGGTCGAAGGCGCAAAGGTCATCGGCGTTGACGTCGACCAGGCCGGCATCATCGACGGCGCATACGGCGAAGGCATGACCGTTACCTCCGCAATGAAGGGCCTTGCTCCCACCGTTAAGACCGTTCTGGCTGCTATCCAGGCAGACAAGTGGGCTGACTTCAGCGGCAAGATCGAGACTCTGGGCCTCGTTTCCGAGAACCCCGAAGAGAACTACGTTCAGATCCCCGTTGAGTCCACCCAGTTTGACGACAACTTCACTGTCGACAACTACAAGACTCTCGTTGCAGCAATGTTCAACGGCGACGTCACCGTCAGCAACTCCACCGAGGCAATGCCCACCACCGCAGTTGCTGTCGAGACCTTCGACAACATCCTGTAATTTCACAGAAAACCTTATAAGACATACGGGAGAAATCCCGTATGTCTTTTTTGTTTTCCCGCCGCGCCGAAAACTATGAAAACGGTAAGCCGACAGAGCAGCGAGGGGAGCTCGAGGGGGCAAAGGCCCCGCTCGAAATGAGATAGGCCGCCGCTGAAAGGCTTGAGAAGCAAGGCTTTCAGAATGAGCATTTTAAATGGTATTTAAAATGCTCGGCGGGAAGCGCAGTCAAAAGTCCCGAAGGGCTCTTTTGACAAGCTGACAGATGGGAATTTTCCCATCTGTCTTTTTTTATCCTCTGTTTCCGACAATTTTGTTTGCAATGCTAACATTACTATTGTATAATTAATTATTAACACTTTGCAAACAACTATCCTATCACACGAAAGGGGAGATTTGGGTTTTGGAACAGGCATATGCGATCGAAATGCTGAACATAACCAAGCGCTTTCCCGGCATAATCGCCAACGATGATATCACCCTGCAGCTCAAAAAGGGCGAGATACACGCCCTGCTCGGCGAAAACGGCGCCGGCAAGAGTACCCTCATGAGCGTTCTGTTCGGTCTTTATCAGGCCGAGGAGGGCATCATCAAAAAAGACGGAGTTGAGGTGCAGATAAAAGACCCCAACGACGCAAACCGTCTCGGTATCGGCATGGTGCACCAGCACTTTAAGCTCGTTGAGTGCTTCTCGGTGCTCGATAACATCATCCTCGGCGATGAGCCCACAGCCAAGCTCGGCGTTTTGAAAAAAGCCGAGGCGCGCAGCAAGATCATTGAGCTGAGCGACAGATACGGTCTGAGCGTCGACCCCGACGCGCTTATTGAGGACATCACCGTCGGTATGCAGCAGCGCACGGAGATACTCAAAATGCTCTACCGCGATAATGAGATCCTCATTTTCGACGAGCCGACCGCCGTTCTCACTCCGCAGGAGATCGAGGAGCTCATGCAGATCATGCGCAACCTCGCCAAGGAGGGAAAGAGCATCCTCTTTATCTCCCATAAGCTCAACGAGATCATGTCCGTCGCCGACCGCTGCACGGTCCTGCGCAAGGGCAAGTATATCGGCACTGTCGATATCGCAGCCACCTCCAAGGAGGAGCTTTCGCGCATGATGGTCGGCCGCGATGTCGAGTTTGCGGTGCACAAGGAGGAGGCAAAGCCCGGCGACGTTATCCTCGAGGTCGAGGGTATGACCGTTGCGTCCAAGGTGCATCACAACGATGCGGTCAAGAACGTATCGTTCAAGGTCCGCGCGGGCGAGATAGTCTGCATCGCCGGTATCGACGGCAACGGCCAGACGGAGCTCGTCTACGGCCTGACCGGTCTTGAGCCGCTCAAGGAGGGCAAGATAACCCTCGCCGGCCGCGACATAACCCGCGCCTCCATCCGCGATCGCAACACTCACGGCATGAGCCACATCCCCGAGGACAGACATAAGCACGGACTTGTCCTCGACTATTCGCTGGAATACAACATGGTGCTCCAGCGCTACTTCGAGCCGGAGTTTGTCTCCGGAGCGGGATTTTTGAAGCGTAAGAACATCCGCGAGTATTCCGATAAGCTCATCGAGCAGTACGATGTGCGTTCCGGCCAGGGCTCTGTGACGATCGCCCGCAGCATGTCCGGCGGCAACCAGCAGAAAGCCATCGTAGCGCGCGAAATCGACAAGGAGCCGGAGCTCCTCGTCGCAGTCCAGCCGACACGCGGCCTGGACGTCGGCGCGATAGAATATATCCACAAGCAGCTCGTCGCCGTGCGCGACGCGGGACGCGCGGTGCTTCTCGTATCGCTTGAGCTTGATGAGGTCATGAGCGTGCCCGACCGTATCCTCGTAATGTACGAGGGCGAGATAGTGGGCGAGCTCGACCCGAAGAAGACCACCGTTGAAGAGCTCGGCCTGTACATGGCCGGCGCGAAGAAGGGAGCGGCAGAAGATGAATAAGAAAAAAGGCTCTTTTCTCCAGAATAACGGCGTGCAGTCGCTCATTGCGTCGCTCGTGTGCATCCTGCTCGGCCTGCTCATAGGCTACATTGTCCTGCTGTTTATTAACCCCGCCGGAGCGGGCGAGGCAATCGCAAGCCTCGTGAAGAACTTCTTCAACTACCCCAACGGCAAGGTCGCACTCAAATATTTCGGCAGCACGCTCGTTAAGACCGCGCCCCTGCTGCTGTGCTCGCTGTCTATCCTGTTTGCGTATAAGGTCGGCCTGTTCAATATCGGCGCTGCCGGTCAGTACGCCTTCGGCGCGGGCATCGCGCTCTACTCCGCCCTCGCATGGCATCTGCCCTGGTGGGTCTGCCTGCTGCTGGCGACGGCTGCCGGCGCAGCCCTCGGCTCTGTAAGCGGCATCCTTAAGAGCTACTGCAACGTAAACGAGGTCATCTCGGGCATCATGCTCAACTGGATAACCCTCTACGCGATGAACGACCTGCTGACAAACGTCAAGGAAGCGACCAGCCCCTACACCGTGCATATTAGCAAGGCAAGCCCCGATTCGCTCATCCCCACTATGGGACTGGATACGCTCTTTTCCGGCAATAAATACGTCACCATCGCCGTACCAATTGCGATAATCGTCGCCATCATCGTGTACATCGTTATGGAAAAGACCAAATTCGGCTATGAGCTCAAGGCGACGGGCTTCAACAAAAACGCCGCCAAGTACTGCGGCATGGCCGAAAAGCGCAACACCATCGTCACGCTGCTCATCGGCGGCGCGCTGGCCGGTCTCGGCGCGGGTCTGTTCTATCTGACGGGCTTCGAGCAGTGGTCGTGCAGCCAGTCGGCGGTTCCCGCGATGGGCTTCAACGGCATCGCGGCGGCCTTCCTCGGCGGCCTCAACCCCATCGGCTCGATATTCTCGTCCTACTTCATCCAGCATATCACGGTCGGCGGCGCGTACCTCGACAAGAGCATGTACTGCACCCAGATCTCCGACCTTATATCCGCTATCATCATCTACCTGTGCGGCTTCGTCCTGTTCATGAAGTATATCATGAGCGGCATCGCCGCAAAGCGTGAGGAAAAGGCAAAAGCCGCGCTCGATGCGGCTGAGCAGAAAGGAGGCGACGAATAATGGCATTACTTATCCAGTACACACTTCTTTATGCTTCCGTCCTCATCCTCGTCGCGCTCGGCGGCTGCTTCTCGGAGCATTCGGGCGTCATAAACCTCGGTCTTGAGGGCATCATGGTCATCGGTGCGCTCGGCGGCGCACTTACGATGAAGTACCTCATCGGCTATCCTCCGCTGGTCATCCTGCTGCTGACCATCCTCGCGGCGGCGCTGTGCGGCATGCTGTTTTCGTCCCTGCTGGCTGTCGCGTGCATCAACTTCAAGGCAGACCAGACCATCGTCGGCACGGCGCTGAACATGCTCGGCCTTGCCGCGGCAACGGTCATCGTAAAGGCGATAAACACCGCCGAAAACCCCGATAACGTGTCCTCCATCGTGCAGTATATCTCGCAGAAGAAGGCGTTCCTCGTCAATATCGGCGGCTTTGAGTTCAACTGGATGATGCTCGTTGCGCTCATCGCGCTCGTGCTGGCCTTCTTCGTGATGTATAAGACCCGCTTCGGTCTGCGCCTCATGGCCTGCGGCGAGCATCCTCAGGCGGCGGACTCTGTCGGCATTAATGTTTATAAAATGCGCTGGGCAGGTGTCCTCATCTCCGGCGTTCTCGGCGGCCTCGGCGGTATCATGTATATCATCGCAGGCGCGAGCGAATGGCAGTTTGAGGCCGGTGTCGCGGGCTTCGGCTTCCTGTCGCTGGCGGTTATGATCTTCGGCCAGTGGAAGCCCCACCGCATCGCCCTTGCCGCGCTGCTGTTCGGTCTGTTCCGCGCACTGGCGAGCGTTTACGCAGGCTTCGACTTCCTGCTGAGCCTTGAGATTTCCGGCTCTGTGTACAAGATGATGCCGTACATCATCTCCCTCGTTGTCCTTGCGCTGACCTCCAAGTCCTCGCGCGCACCGAAGGCCGAGGGCATCCCCTACGAAAAGGGACAGCGGTAAATTAAACTCAAAAAAATGCACTGTCACATGACAGTGCATTTTTTATATCCGATTTTAGGCGGCCTTGCGCGTGACGGACATGCCGTCGCTGAAGATGACGATGCTGCCCTCGAGGTCTGTGCGATAGACGGTGACGTCCGCGTCGGAAAGGCGGCTGAGTGCCTCCTCGTGCGGGTGGCCGTAGTCGTTGCCCGCGGCGCAGGATATGACGCCGATTTTAGGCTGAGCTTCGTACAGGAACTGATAGCAGCTCGAGCCGGACGAGCCGTGATGCCCGACCTTGAGTACGTCGCAGCTCACGTCCGCGCCGTCGTCAATAAGCTCCTTCTCGGCCTTGGCGGTCATGTCGCCCGTGAACAGGAAGCTCGTGTCGCCGTATTCAAGGCGCATGACCAGGCTGTCGTCGTTTACGTTCGAGTGGTCGGTGAGCGGGCCTATGAACGAAAACTCCGCCTCGCCCAGCGTGTATCGTGCGCCGTAGTCCGGCACCTCGAGCGTGAGCCCGGCGCTCTCCACGGTGTCGACAAAATGCGTGTATGCCGCGGCGCTTCCGGCGTAGGGTGAGGTGAAGATCGTCTCCACGTCGAGGCTTTCGACCACCGTGTCCAGCCCGCCGCAGTGGTCTGCGTGGCCGTGGGTGCACACGAGGTAGTCGAGCTTGTTTATCCCCAGCGCCTCGAGGTATTCGACCACCGTATCGCCCGCTGCGGGCACGCCCGCGTCGATGAGCATGTACTCGCCGCCGCAGCAGATAAGCTCGCTGTCGCCCTGGCCGACGTCGATGTAGTGGACGTACAGCCCGTCCATCGGCACCGTCACCGTCGGCGTTTTGCCGTCGGCGCTCTGCCATATGACCACCGCCACCGCCGCTGCAACAATAATAAGCGCCAGCAGCGGGTGCTTCTTTGCAAATCTTGCGAACTTATTCACATCGCTCTTCTTAATCTTACCCTTCCTCGCCATTTTTTTAAATCGCCTTTCTGTGTTACGTATACGTTTATTGCGGTAGCCCGACCGGAGACCGCGCAGGAAACCATCGCGCTGGCCGCGCCCCGTGAAAATTGTTCTGATTTGGTGCAAAACCTTTGCCTGCACCTTGTAGGGGCGAGGCTTGCCTCACCCGTTGTTATGTCTTGCAGCGCACTAAAGGGGTGCGAGGCAACTGGACTATATTCACGCCATCGTAACCGAGCTGACGCAAAAGAGATTATATGCAGTGTTGGTACGGTTTGAAAAAGCCTTCCCCTTGAGGTCGGTGCGTTAAGAAAACATGGCGCCAAATAAGCCTTCCCCTTGAGGGGAAGGTGTCAGCCGAACGGCTGACGGATGAGGTGGAATAAATCGCGCGTAGCGCATCATTATTGATACCAATCTCATTGCTCTATATTAGTGCAAAATCTATGCTGAATGTAATGGTTTTGCCCTTGGCTCCACTGTGTAAGGGGAGCTGTCAGCGAAGCTGACTGAGGGGTTGTTACCAGTGTATAAAGTTTAATCAGCAGCAAAACAGAGGTGCAGGTAACAACCCCTCCGGCTCGGCTAACGCCGACCCACCTCCCCTTGCACAGGGGAGGCAAAAAACGCGGCATCATTAGTTCCTCCTCGCGGCATAGCCGCTGCGGTCGGATGCTAAAAACATGCCACCAGCATGTTTTCTTAACGCACGACCTCAAGGGGAAGGCTTTTCAAACCGTACCGACTCTGTACGCAATCTCTTTTGCGTCAGCACGGTTACGATGGTACGGATATAATTCAGCTGCCTCGCACCCCAATTAGTACGCTGCATGACGTAACATGCGGAACGGGTAAACCCGTTCCCTACAATGTTCTATTTTAGTGCAAAGCAAGACGCAACAGTGGCCGAGGCAAGCCTCGCCCCTACAAGGGCGCGGCTGTTCTGATTTAGTGCAAAGCAAGATATAACAAACACTGCAACATCTCGCGGGACGCGGCAGCCTCCCGGTTTTGTCGGTAGTCTCCGGTCGGGCGACAAAGATTACTGCTTGCAAGACGTAAATTCGAAATGCCCCGCCGGCGAGGCGCGGTTTCCTGCGCACCCTCGAACCGGGCTACGGCAATATACGTATTCGTAGGTGCGTCAATGCGCTATTAAAATAACATAGAGGGGCGGGAAATGCAAGATTATGCTTTTCAAAAGGCGGGATATAATTTATAATGTAGGGTGAATTACAAATAGAAAAGGAACAGATACTATGAAATACATTCTCATCATAGGCGACGGCATCGCCGATAACCCCGTGCCGGAGCTCGGCGGCCTGACTCCGCTGGAATACGCCAAGAAGCCCTTTGTCGATGCGCTCGCTGCACGCGGCGAGGTCGGCAGCGTGCTGAACGTGCCGCGCGGCCTGCCCGCCGGAAGCGATACTGCGATAATGTCCATCTTCGGCTGCGACCCGAACTTGTACTACACCGGCCGCGCCCCGCTGGAGGCCGCCGCGACCGGCATAAAGCTCAATGCCGGCGACGTTGCCTACCGCTGCAACATGGTCACCTACGAGGAGGGCGACATGCCCTTCGAGGAAAAGCGCATCCTGTCGCACTCGGCAGGCTCAATTGAGGGCGAGGTGTCCGACGAGATAGTCACCGCGCTGTTTTCCGACCCCGAATTTGCTCCGCTTGCCCAAAAGGCCGGCATGGCCGTGAACCTCGGCCACTCCTTCCGCCACATCGCCGTGCAGTCGCAGGCAGACATCAAGGGCATCCGCCTTGCCCCGCCGCACGACCACCTCGGCGAGAAGATCGGCCCCATCCTGCCCACGGGCTGTGATAACGCGCTTATCCTGCGCGAGCTGATGGAGGCGGCGAACCGCATCCTCGAGCACCATCCGCTGAACGAAAAGCTCCGCGCCGAGGGCAAAATGCCCGCAAACGGCGTGTGGTTCTGGGCCGAGGGTACGGCGGTGAAGCTGCCAGACTTCAAGGCCGAGACCGGTCACGACGGCGTTGTCGTCTCGGCCGTGCCGCTGTGCCACGGCATCGCCGCGCTCACCGGCCTGAGCTTCGTCTGCCCCGAGGGCGCGACGGGCGAGAAGGACACCAATTACGAAAATAAGCTTGCCGCCGCGCTGGAGATTTTGGAGAAGCACGACTTCGCCGCCGTCCACGTCGAAGCCCCCGACGAGTGCACCCACAACGGCGACCTCGAGGGTAAAATTGAGGCAATTGAGTGGCTCGATACGCGCATGATCCGCCCGCTGGACGAGGCGATGAAGGCCCGCGGCTGGGACTATCGCCTGCTGTATTTGTCCGACCACAAGACCCTGACCTCCACCCGCGGCCACGACGGCGACCCCGTCCCGTACCTGCTGTACGACAGCCGCATCGATACCGGCGCGGGTCTGCCGTTCACCGAAAAAAGCGGCGAAAAGGGCCCGTATGTCGAGGCCGGCGTCGCGCTGATGTCCATCCTGTTTGAAAAATGAACACTGTTGAAGAAAAAGCGTATGCAAAAATAAATATCTCGCTGGACGTCGGCGCAAAGCGGCCGGATGGCTACCACGATATGCTCATGGTCATGCAGACGGTGACCCTGTGCGACGATGTTGTCGTCACGCTCACGCCCGGCGTGCCCAGCCGCTCGGAGTCGAATCTGCGGTTCGTGCCCAATGACGAGCGCAACCTCGCCGTGCGCGCGGCAAACACCTTTTTTGCCGAGGCCGGTATCGAGGACATGGGCGCGCATATAAAGATGAAAAAGCGCATCCAGGTCGGCGCGGGCATGGCCGGCGGCTCGACGGATGCAGCGGCCGTTCTGCGTGCGCTGAACGTGCTGTGCGGCACGGACTACGACGCAAAGCGCCTGGAGGATATCGCAACGCGCATCGGCTCTGACGTTGCGTTCTGCGTGCGCGGCGGGACCCAGCTCGCCTCCGGGCGCGGCGAGGTGCTCACGCCTCTGCCGCCTCTGCCGGACTGCCGCGTCGTCATCTGCAAACCCGATTTTTCGATCTCCACGCCGGAGCTTTTTCGCAAGCTCGACAGCGTGAAGCTGCGCTGTCACCCGGACACGCAGGGGATAATCGAGCTGCTTCACGCGGGCGACCTGCCGAAGATCGCGCGGCGGATGTACAATGTGTTCGAGGACGTGCCCGACCGCCGCATGGCGCAGATAGCCGAGATAAAGGGGCGCATGCTCGATTTCGGCGCGCTTGGTGCTGTGATGACCGGCACGGGCTCTGCCGTTTTCGGCCTGTTCGACGATGATGCCGCCGCCGATGCCGCCCTGCGCGGCCTGCGCAAAACCTACCGCTGCGTCCAGTCGGCCAACAACGCAAAATAACGCCTCTGCTGCCGCAGGGGCATATCGCATTTTCCATGGCGCTTTAGCGCCATCCTTATATGGTTATTGCGGTGTCCCGAGAGGAAACTGCTGACAAGACAATAAATCTGTCGCTTCCCGCAAGATAACGCAAATTTTGAACCTCCGCACCAATTGGCGCGGAGGTTTTTGCTTTGCACTAATTTAGAACATTGTAGGGAACGGGTTTGAAAAAGCCTTCCACTTGAGGTCGGTGCGTCAAGAAAACATGGCACCCAAAAAGCCTTCCCCTTGAGGGGAAGGTGTCGGCGGTAGCCGACGGATGAGGTGGATCATATCTGCGGCGTAAGCCGCCACTGATTTATT
>CAZWJM010000046.1:0-10988 GCA_964634435.1 uncultured Oscillospiraceae bacterium
AAAAACGAGTACCACATGGTACTCGTTTTTTAATCTGTAAGCTCTAATATCTCTTCTGGGGTGGCGGTGATGGGGTATGGGCCGGAGCCGGGGTCGGCAAAGGCGGTGGGGCCGGACAGCCACAGGCTCACGGTATGCTCACCGTCGGCGGCGGAATACCGCACGACACAGTCCGGCGCACCATCGGGCGGGTCTGCGCTCTCCCCGCTCGGCGAAATGAGCTCGGCAAAGCGCGCGCTGTGCTCATCGCTCACCGTAAGCAGCGCCAAATCATCCTCGCAAGCCATGTCGCTCTCGTCGGCGCCTGCGGAATAGCTGCGCACGGCGCTGTTTGATTCCGGAGACGGCGCTGTGTGCTCTGCCGCGTCATCGGCGGGGCTTAAAACTCCGCTGTGCGCACCGGCAAAGATGACAAGTGCGAGGCAGGCCGCGGCGGAGAGATATTTTATCCACACGATGCCGCCCTTTTTCTTCTTCGGCTGCGGGAGGGCGTCCATTATTTTTTCATGCAGGCCGTCGGGCACTTCCTCAAGGCTCCGGAGCTGGCCGGAGACGGCGGAAAACGCCTCGTAAACCGCGCGGCACTCGGCGCACTGCCCGATATGCTCACGCACCTGCGCCTGCTCCTCACCGGAGAGCTCACCGTCGAGAAGGCAGCTTATCATTTCCCTGCACTTTTCGCAATCTATCATGTTCTGCCGCCTCCTTTCATGCCTTCAGACGCAATATCGTCGGGAATGTTCCCGCTTTTGAGCAAATATACGCAAAGCTTTTTTCGGGCGCGGAATATGCGGGACTTGACCGTACCCTCCTCAAGCGACAGCGCGGCGGCGATATCGGCATAGCTCATGCCGCTAATCTCGCGCATGACAAGTATCTGCCGCTGCTCATCTGGGAGCTGCGCAAGGCCGTCGTTTACAGCCTGCATGCTCATTTTCCGCATGAAAAGCCGCTCAACATCGCTGTCGGGGTCGGGAATGTCAAGCTGCTGAGTATCCTCATCCTCGCCGACCGTGAGCGACACCTGCGCTCTGCGGCTTTTTGCGCGCAGAAAATCGAGGCAGACATTCGACGTTATCCTGTAAAGCCACACGGAAAACTTACTGTCGCCCCGAAATGATGCAAGGCCGCTGTAGGCCTTTATGAACGCCTCCTGCGTCATGTCGGCCGCGTCCTCGCTGCTGCCGAGCATGCGCAGGGCGAGGTTATACACCTGCTTTTCATACGCAAGCACAAGAAGCTCGAAGGCGTTTTTATCGCCCGCGAGCGTTCTTTTTATTATGTCCTTTTCGGATTCAGGCGTCATACGAGATCTCGCTTTATACCTTTTATTATGCCCTCAAGCTCCTCGAGCGTTTCAACGCGCACGAGCTGCTGCTTATAATAGCCTGCGTAGGCCACGCCCTTGAGATACCACGGTATCTGATGCCGCGCCTCAAGACAGGCAAGGCGCTCGCCGAATTTTTCCGCGTACATCAGCGTGTGGCGCAGGGCAAGATCCATGCGCTCGGAAAGCGGCGGCTTTTCGGGAATTTCTTCGCCGGCAAGATACGCATTTGCCTCGCCAAACAGCCAGGGGTCGCCGAACACGCCGCGGCCTATCATCGCAAGGTCGCAGCCGGTGTAGCGCAGGATATGCTCCGCGTCCCCGGCCGAGAAAATATCGCCGTTTGCAATGACGGGGATGGACACTGCCCGCTTCACATCGCGGATAATGTCCCAGTCGGCCTTTCCCGAATACATCTGCGCCCGCGTTCTGCCGTGCACGGCAACGGCCGCAGCGCCGGAGCGCTCCATGGCTTCGGCAAACTCCACGGCGTTAATGCTCCCGCCGTCAAAGCCCTTGCGGAATTTCACCGTCACGGGAACGTCGACAGCCGCGACAACGGCCGAGACTATCTCCGAAGCAAGGGACACATCGCGCATGAGCGCAGACCCGTCGCCGCTTTTTACTATCTTCCCGACGGGGCAGCCCATGTTTATATCTATCATATCCGCGCCCGAGGCGGCAAGGGCAAGGGGCGCTGCCTGCGCCATTATCTCCGGCTCGTGGCCGAAAAGCTGGGCGGCAAAGGGGCGGCATCCGGGCAGGTTATACAAAAGGCTCTGCGTTTTCTTATCGCCATACACAAGCGCCTTTGCGCTGACCATCTCCGTCGTCGTGAGCGCCGCGCCCAGCTCCGAGCATATCGCACGGAACGCAAAATCCGTCACTCCGGCCATCGGCGCGAGGGTCATGCGCCCGTTAATTTCAACATTTCCTATCACCATTGCACATCAAGCCCCACCGGGCAGTGGTCCGAGCCCATAATTTCAGGCAGTATGTAAGCGTCTTTGATATTCTCCCTGAGACGCTCGGAGACGACAAAATAGTCGATACGCCAGCCGACGTTGCGCTCGCGCGCGGCAGCGCGATAGCTCCACCATGAGTAAGCGTCGCGGCGGTCGGGATACAGGCTGCGGAAGGAGTCGACAAAGCCTGCGTCGAGAAGCTCGGTGAACTTGCCGCGCTCTTCGTCGGAAAACCCGGGGTTAAAATGATTCGTGTCGGGGTTTTTCAGGTCAATTTCATTGTGCGCAACGTTCATATCGCCGCAGACGATGACGGGCTTAATTTTGTCAAGCCCGCACAGATACGCGCGGAAGTCATCCTCCCACTGCATACGGTATTCGATGCGCTTTAGCTCATTTTGCGCATTGGGCGTGTAAACGCACACAAGGTAAAAGTCCTCGTATTCCAGCGTAACGACGCGCCCCTCGGTATCGTGCCCGGGGATGTTATAATTTACGCTCAGCGGGGTATGCTTTGTAAATATGGCTGTGCCCGAATACCCCTTTTTCTCGGCATAGCTCCAGTAAGCTTCGTACCCCGGCAGGTCAAGGTCAATTTGCCCCTCCTGCAGCTTCGTCTCCTGAACACAGAAAAAGTCCGCATCCAGCGCCCAGAAGATATCCTCAAAGCCCTTTTTTACGACGGCGCGCAGGCCGTTTACGTTCCAGCTTATAAATCTCATTTTTCATTCCCTCTCGCATCGGCCAGCGCTGCATTGCGCAGACGCGGCACCTCGCCGCTTGCACCGTTTTTCGTTTCTGCCGTTTTGACGGCGACAAGGCGGTTTATTTTAACGCCCTTTTCGCGGAAGCGGCACTCGTAATCGGTCATGACGCCGCCCTCGCCGTTTGCGTGCAGGTCGTTTGTTACATCTTTAAGCAGCCAGCCCTCGGCCTTGAGCTGCTCGACCGACCAGTCAAACAGCGGCCTGTTATCCGTCTTGAAGCAAATTTCGCCGCCAATGGGCAGGATATCGGCATAAAGGCGCAGGAAATTCGGCGACGTGAGCCTGTGCTTTGCGTCGCGGCTTTTCGGCCACGGGTCGCAGAAGTTTAAAAACACGCGCTCGATCTCGTCCGGGCAGAACAGCTCGCGCAGCTTTAGTGCGTCAATGGATATAAACCGCACATTTTCGACCTGCTCCCCGACCGCGCGCTCCATTGCGATGACCAGGGCATCCTCGACCTTCTCGAGTGCAAGCAGCATCGCCTCGGGGTGCTCCTTTGCCGTACCGACCGTGAAGCGGCCCTTGCCGCAGCCTATCTCCAGCCACAGCGCCTTATCGGGGAAGCTTTCGCGCCAATGTCCGCGCAGCTTCTCCGGCTCATGTATCTGCACTGCCGCGCACTTTTCCATTCTTGGCAGAAGATTCGGTTTTTTTCTCATTCTCATGCATATCACGCTCCGCTTGATAAAATACCACAGATGCCCGCTCTTGACAAGCGGACTCGGTCATGTGTTATACAAAAATCATTCAATATCATGTATTTTTTCGGCACTTACGGGACATTTTTTGACATTCTGCCACTTGAAAAGCGACGAATCATGTGCTATAATTCATTAATCAACAAATTAACATCCCTTTTTTACGTCAAGGAGAGAACCAATAAATGAAACGCGTAAAGGTATCAAATAACGTCATCCGCCGTCTGCCCCGCTATCTGCGCAAGCTCGATGAGCTCACCGATGCCGGCGTCAGCCGCATTTCCTCGGGCGAGCTTGGCCGTCAGCTCGGCCTGACCCCGTCGCAGATACGTCAGGACTTCAGCTGCTTTGGCGAGTTCGGCCAGCAGGGCTACGGATATAAGGTCACGGCGCTCCGCGCGGAGATAGCATCCATCCTCGGTATGGACAGGGGCTACAGCGCCATCCTTATCGGTGTCGGTAACCTCGGCCAGGCACTTATGTGCAACTTCTCGTTCAAGACCTGGGGCTTTGACCTCAAGGCCGCGTTCGATGTTAAGCCCGAGCTTATAGGAACAGATTACGAGGGCGTGAAGATCCTCGACGTTGCCACCCTGCCGCAGTATCTTGCCGAAAACAGGATAGACGCTGCTGTGCTGTGCGTCCCCAAAGCTCACGCAGTTTCCACGACCGAGCTTCTCACCGCCCACGGCGTGAACGCTATCTGGAACTTCACGAACGTTGAGCTCACCTCGCCCGAGAGCAGCACCATCGTTGAGAACATCCATTTCTCCGACTCGCTGCTGTCGCTGAGCTACTATATCTCCGAGGATAACGACGAGAAGGCCGCAAGAGCCGCAAGAATGAACAAGTAATTTTAACTGAAACGAGAGAGCGGGCCTTTAGGCCCGCTCTTTGTTTGGAGGGAAATATGTCCGATACCATTGCCGCCGTATCAACAGGCTCGCAGGTGTGCGCGATAGGCATCGTGCGCCTGTCGGGAGATATGGCGATAGAAATTGCAGACAGGCTGTTTAAGCCCATGAGCGGGACGAAGATGAGCGCGTCGGATGACCGCCGGCTCGTTTACGGCAAGCTTTTTGACGACGAGGGCAGGCTTTTGGATATCTGCCTGTGCACGATAAGCCGCGCGCCGAACAGCTACACGGGCGAGGATACGGCCGAGTTCCAGTGCCACGGCTCGCCTGTCGTGCTGCGGGCTGTGCTCGATGCCGCATTTTCCCTCGGTGCGCGTCAGGCCCGCGCCGGAGAGTTCACGAAGCGGGCATTTTTAAACGGGCGCATGGATCTTGCCAGCGCCGAGGCCGTTGCCGACATAATAGATGCCGAGACTGCCGACGCTGCACGCAACGCGGCAAGTCAGCTCGGCGGTGCGATATCGCGCCGCTGCGACGAGGTGTACTCGGTGCTAACGGATATAAGCTCGCACTATCACGCGGTGCTCGACTATCCCGACGAGGACATCGAGGACTTCACCCTTGAGCATTACCGCACCGATATTGCCCGCTGCACCGCGACACTTGAGCGGCTCCGCGCAAGCTACGAGGGCGGCAAAATGCTCAACGCCGGTATCCCCGCCGCCATCGTCGGCCGCCCGAACGCGGGCAAAAGCTCGCTTTTAAACGCGCTTTTGGGCTATGACCGCGCCATCGTCACCGATATCCCCGGCACGACGCGCGACACCATTGAGGAAAAGCTCCGCCTCGGCGGGGTGCTCCTGCGCCTGACGGACACCGCCGGAATACGCGAAACGGCCGATGAAATTGAGCGCCAGGGCGTTGCCCGCTCGCGCAAGGCCATGGAAAACGCCGCGCTCGTCCTCGCCGTCATCGACGGGACGGAGAAAATGTGCGACGAGGACGCGGAGATAATTAAATGCGCAGAGCGTGCAGAGCGCGGCATCGTCATCCTATCAAAAGCAGACCTTGACCTCGCCTGTGAAAAGCCCAATACGGCGCTTCCCGTCATCGAAGTAAGCTCCGTCACCGGCGAGGGGCTCGACGCCCTCGGAAAAGCCGTGCGCGAGGCCTTCCCGCTCCCATCCGTTCCCGCGGGCGAAATTCTCACGAATGCGCGGCAGTTTGACGCCGTGTCGCGGGCGCTGGAGTCCATGTACGCTGCGCAGGAGGCGATGAGCCTCGGCCAGACGCCGGATATAGTCCTCACCGAAACAGAGTCCGCGATGGCCGCCCTCGGCGAGCTCACGGGCCGCACCGTGCGCGAGGAGGTCACAAACCGCATCTTCGAACGCTTCTGCGTCGGTAAATAAAAAGAGCACCCTCGGGTGCTCTTTTTTCAGCTTGTCAAAAAAGTCTTTCTAGACTTTTTTGCAAGCTGAAAAAGCCGCCGGTCATTTTGAATACTCAAAATGACGCTTCGCCCGAAAAGCCTTGCTTTGCAAGCCTTTTCTGCGGCGGCAATCCAATTCGAGGAGGGTCTTGCCCCCTCGAGCTCCCCCGCTACTCTGTCATCTTCTCTGCGTAGCATAGTTTTTTGACAGTCTCAAAAAAAGAGCACCCTCGGGTGCTCTTTTTTTTATTATACTTACTGATTCCAGCCGCTCTGACCGTCAACAAACTTCATGTTGCGCAGATTGGTGGGGTATGCGGTGTTCACAGTGCCGGGGCCGGGGAAGCAGGCAGTGCCGGTCGCGCAGCCGGCGACGGGGAGCAGAACATTGTCCCACACCGGCTCGTCCGAAGACTCGGCGATGGTCGATGCGTGCTTGCCGCCAAGACCCTTTTCGCACAGGTCGGTGCACTCGTGCAGATACTGTGCGCCGCGCGTCAGGGAGGTCGTGACCTTGTAGCCGCCGCCCTCCTTGAGCTTCTTCGCGATGGTCAACAGCGTCCCCAGCGCGAGGATGAAGCCGGGGAAGTAGTCAAGAGGCACGCCGTTGAGATTTACCGGGTTCTCGAGGCTGCCGTTGCGAACCGACAGGCCGGTGATATCCTCGGCCAGGGGCGCCCAGCCGGGACGATCCTTCCAGACGGTGTCGGAAAAGCACATGAGGTTTGCGTAAATTACGTTGGGGTTGAGCTTGCGGATATCGCTTTCGGACAGGCCGAATTTGTCAAGCGTTCCGTTCTGGTACGAATAGGTGATGACGTCGGCTTCCTTTATAAGCTGCTTGCACTTTTCAAGCTGCTCGGGGACGTTGAAGTCGAGCTGGATGGAGTTCTTGCCCGCCCAGCCGTCGAACTCGAGCATCGCCTGCTCCTGCTCAACGAATTCGCCGCGGCGCACCAGCAGAACGTCCGCGCCGTACTCGGCCAGAATTCGCGAGCATGCGGGGCCTGCGATGATGTGCGTCAGGTCGAGCACCTTGATGCCGGACAGCGGGCCGCGGGAGTTGGGCTTGCCCCATTCGGGCGCGGCGCTCTCATGCTCCTTGTACTGGCCGATCAGCGGCATGGCTATGACCGCCTTGCCGACCTCGCTTGCCTCCCACTCTTCACGGCTGCGGATCATGCAGCCGCATGCGCCGCAGTCAAACGCGCGCTCTTCGAGGTCAAGCGCATCGTATCTGCCGACGACGTCCGCCATCTCCTTCTTGTCCTTGGACATGCTGAGCATGGTGTATTTCGTGCCGTGCTTGGAGTACGGCAGAGCGGCGGCGAGCTTGTTGAGCTGGTCCTGATAGTAAACGTGGAAGGATACGTCGCGGCCGTCCTTGGCGCGGTATTTGAAGAACGAGCCGTTGAAGGCGTTGTTTACGCGGATAGCGCTGAGAACGCGGCTGAGCGCAAACTTCGAACCCGTGTGGCTTGCCATGTAAAGGCGGATGGCCTGCATTCCGGCAAAGGCCACGTCGCACACGGTCTCGGCGCCCTTGACGTCGTCGCCGCGCAGTGCGCCGATCTCAGTCGCAACGGAGCTGCATGCGGCCAGCACCGCCGCGATAGCGGGAGTCTGCAGCACCTTCTCGTCGCGGAACAAAAGCTCCACGCCGGGCTTGCGCTTTTTGCGGATGGTGATGTTCACGGGAGGCGGGAAGGGGTTGTCGGTCAGGCAGGCCTTTTTGAGCTGCTTCTCCCTGCGCTTGTCGGCGACAAAGACCGTCGGGATGGGCTTGATGCCGAACTGCTTCGTCAGGTCGTCGAATATGACCTGCGCCTGCTGAGCTTTCTTTTCCAACACTTTTTTGGACATATATCTGTTTTCCTTTCAAGAAATTTTGGCCGCGTTCCATAGCAAAACGGGCAGAATTTTCACCACAGCGTCATCTGTGGCTATACCACAGCTTTGTTATAAAATAAACCATCCCGCCCGTCTTGTCAATATCCTGAGCAAAAATAATTAAAAAATGTGTGAAAAATGAGCCTCTTGCACCACCATCCCGCCTTGCTTTGCACCAAATCAGAACATAAACAAACCTCTGCACACATGGGTACGGAGGTCAAAATTTTGCTAACGATTTACGACATGCCGAAGGTGAGCAGCTCATGGATGAGCACAAGCAGCAGCGCGAGGAACACTATCGCAAATATCCACGCGCACGAAGCGTAAGCAAAAGCGCCGGTATTCCGCCTCGTCGTCGTGACGGTCATTTTTCATTCTTCTCACCTCCGATGCGTATATTATACACTGTGTCGGGAAATTTTTCATGAATGTGCTGTTAAATTGCCGTTGACAGCGAAATCGAGCCGCGCTATAATAGGAAACATAAGTTGCGCAACATGCGTTTCCAAGGAGGACGACACTATGCCGCCTAAAGTTAAATTCACACGCGAGGAAGTCATCGCCGCCGCGCTGGAGATAGTGCGCTCCGGCGGCATGACCGCGCTCACGGCGCGCACGCTGGCATCCCGCCTCGGCTCGTCGCCGAAGCCCGTATTCGGCCTGTTTGAGAGCATGCAGCAGGTGCAGGACGAGGTCATGCGCGCGGCCTTCGACGTGTACAAAAGCTTCCTCGAGACCGAGATGGCGCGCGGAAAATACCCGCCGTACAAGGCCAGCGGCATGGCCTACATCGACTTTGCCCGCCGCGAGAAGGAGCTTTTCAAGCTGCTGTTCATGCGCGACCGCTCCGCCGAGCAGAGCCAGCTTCAGGACGACAGCATCGACGGCATCATCGCCATCATCATGGACAAGACCGGCCTGAGCCGTGAGCGCGCGGCCAAGTTCCATCAGGAGATGTGGCTGTTCGTGCACGGCATCGCGACGATGATAGTCACGGGTTACCTCGACTGGGACGAGGAGTACGTCAGCGGCGCGGTGACGGATGTGTTCTTCGGCGTTTTGACGCGCTGGCAGGGAGGCACGGCATGACAGCGGTAAAAACCATTGGGCTTACGAAGAAATACAAGGACGTGACCGCGGTCGACGCGCTGGAGCTTGAGATAGAAAAGGGCGAATTATTCGCGCTGCTCGGCGTCAACGGCGCGGGTAAAACGACGACGATAAAAATGCTCTCCTGCCTTGCGCGGCCGACGTCGGGCGAGGCGTATCTGTGCGGCAAAAGCGTCACGCAGCAGCCAAAGGAGGTTAAGCGCATCATCGGCGTATCGCCGCAGGAGACGGCCGTCGCGCCGAACCTCACGGCGAGGGAAAATCTCGAGCTCATGTGCGGCGTGCACGGGCTCGGAAAAGCAAAAACCGCGGCAAAAATCGCGGAGCTGACCGAGGAATTTGGGCTTTCCGAGGTGCTTACGCGCAGAGCCGGCAAGCTCTCCGGCGGCTGGCAGAGGCGGCTGAGCATCGCGATGGCGCTCACAAGCGAGCCGGAGGTGCTGTTTCTTGACGAACCGACGCTCGGCCTGGACGTCATCGCGCGAAGCGAGCTGTGGGACACGGTGCGTGCGCTCAAGGGGCGCAAGACCATCATCCTGACCACGCATTACATGGAGGAGGCCGAGGCGCTGTCCGACCGTATCGGCATCATGCGCGGCGGGCGGCTGCTTGCCATCGGCACGGCGGAGGAGCTCAAGGCCCGCGCCGGCTGCGACCGGTTTGAGGATGCGTTCATCGCGATAGTAAAGGGGGCGGGGCAATGAGAATGCTGACGTTTTCGGTGCGCACGGCAAAGGAGATCCTGCGCGACCCTATAAATCTCGCCTTCGGCCTCGGCTTCCCGGTCGTGCTGATATTGCTGCTGTCGGCGATACAGGCGAATGTGCCCGTGTCGGTGTTTGAGATCGACCAGCTTGCGCCGGGCATGACGATTTTCGGCCTGTCGTTCATGACGCTGTTTTCCGCGCAGCTCATCGCGAAGGACCGCGAGAGCGCCCTGATATCGCGGCTTTACACGACGCCGCTGACGGCTTCGGACTTCATCTTCGGCTACACGCTGCCCATCCTGCCCATCGCGCTTGCGCAGGGGCTTGTGTGCTTTGTGACTGCGGCGGTGCTGGGGCTCAAGGTGACGATAAACATGCTGTGGGCGCTGCTGATCCTCATCCCCGCGGCGGTGTTTTTCATCGCGCTGGGGCTGCTGTGCGGAAGCGCGCTGAGCGTAAAGCAGGTCGGCGGCATATGCGGTGCTGTGCTCACCAATCTCACGGCCTGGTTGTCGGGCATTTGGTTTGACGTAAGCCTTGTCGGCGGCGCGTTCGAGACCATTGCCGACCTCCTGCCGTTTACGCACGCCGTGAAGATCGAGCAGGCCTTCTGCGCCGGAGCCTTCGCCGATGCCCTGCCGCACCTGCCCTGGGTCCTCGGCTACGCCGTCGCCGCCGTCCTCATCTCCATCCTCACCTTCCTCCGCCAAATGTCCCGCTCTTTTTAAACCGCTTTAACGCACCTACCAATACGCATATTGCGGTCGCCCGGTTCGAGGGTGCTGACGAAACAACAAATCTCGCGCGTGACGCAAGATTGAGCAAATTTAAACCTCCGTACCCAAGTGGTGCGGAGGTTTTTGCTTTGCACTAATTTAGAACATTGTAGGGAACGGGTTAACCTGTTCCGCTTCTACAGGTCTGCGTTGCAAGAAATAACATGCGGAACAGGTAAACCTGTTCCCTACACGGTGTTGGCAATATTTTTGCACTAATATAGAACAAAACAAACCTCCGCACTATAACAGTACGGAGGTTAATTTTTGCTCTATCTTACGTCACGCGACAGATTTATGGTTTCGTCGGAAGTCTCGATACCGGGATATTGCAATAGCTGTATTGGTACATTCTACAGGCGATGCGCCACTGCGGCAGCAGTCGGGACACCGTAATAGACGTATCCGCACGATTTGGGTGCGTTGCGCCTCCATGGCAATGGTTAGAGGAGGTAG
>CAZWJM010000047.1:0-10916 GCA_964634435.1 uncultured Oscillospiraceae bacterium
CGCGTTAGAACTCGCAGATCTCGACGCCGAGGAGGCGGGCGAGGTTTTTAAGCGCGGCGGCGTGGTGACCGCGCACGACCGCAAAGTGCGGCTCAAAGCCCATTTTCACGCTGCTCTCGACTATGCTGCGGCAATCGTTTTTTGTGCGGACGACTATCGAGGTGCCGGTAAACTGCTTCGGCTTATCGAGCGCTTCGCCCTCGCAGATGAAAAATCTGAAGCTTCCGTCCGGCTTTCTTCCCACACGGAACACCGTGACCTCGGGGTATGCCTCACAGCCGAAGTCCATCGCGGGGCCAATCTTTCTGTTCGGGTGAACGCCGACAACAGCTCCCGTATCATGCCGCGCAAGCGAGCAGGCGGCAGCACCGCAGTGCCAGAAGGTGATGGAGCTTTCGCCCTCGTCGAGCGACACGGGGTCGCCGAAGAAAGCCGGCGCGGAGCTCAGGCGCATGCCTATCCACATGGACAGCGCACCGTAAATATCCGCCTCACACGCGGCGGAAACGCCGTCATCGCCCAGCATTGACAAAACAGAGCATACCGGCGTGCCGAAATCCGTGAAGAAATCCGGCCAGCAGCGGGATGCAAGTGCGCCGATGCCGTTAGCTTTCACAAATTCCGAATACGCCTTGTAAAGCCGTGCATAGTCACGGCGATTTTTTTCGGGAGTGCAGCCAAGGCCGCACATCGCCCGCTCGGACTTTTCAAGATATTCGCGGCACTCATCGTCGGAATAGCCCTTTGCCGCGGCGATAAGCTCCCTTGCCTCAACGGACACGAGCTCAACGCCGAATTTATTCATAAGCTCCGTATCGAGCGCCCTGCCGAAGCCGAAGCCCGTGGGCGTATGCCCAACAGCGGCCATGCGCAGTGAGCGCAGCTCCTTTTTAAGCTTTGCAGCGGCTATAAACGCCGATATCTCGTCCCTCGTTCGCTGCTCATCGGGCGAGCCGAAAACGTAGCCGAAGCCCTCATCCCCGAATGCGCACAGCGCATTGGCGGCCGAATATGCACCGGTGAGCGAATTAAGGCGCAGTCTGCCGCCGTCTATCACCGGTTCGCGCAGAGTCCACAGCAGCACGGGGCAGTCAAAGCGGCGCTTAAACTCGGAAACAAACGCCGCATTTGCAAAGGTTATATTCTGAAACACCGCCGCATCGGGGCAAACGCCATCCAAAAACGAAGCCAAAAGCTCCGGCGTCAGCAGCATCTCATCGGGGAAAACAAAGCCCTCGTCGATGGAGAAAAGCAGCGCTTTCGACTTGCAAAACTGCTCTCCCGCAGTTTCAAGATGGAAGGTCGGCGCGCCGACGGGAACATATATCGGGGTAAAGCCTTTCATATTTGCACCTCTTTGATTAACAAAGTTAACTGTCTGCGCTAATAATAGCTTTTAAATACCCCGTTGTCAACGCTTTTATTTCTTGACAAAGAGGCGTACAGATATTAGAATCGAATTGATTAAAGCTTTTTATCAAATAGGAGGAAATCAAATTGGAACTCGATTTGAAGGAGATATGCAAGGACATACGCTGTGACACGCTGCGCTGCATCGGTCACCTCGGCGTCGGCCACCTCGGCGGCTGCCTTTCGGTGACGGAGCTTTTGGCGGTGCTGTATTTTGAGCAGATGAACATAGACCCCCAAAACCCCAAAATGCCGGGGCGCGACAGATTCATATGCTCAAAAGGTCACGCAGGCCCTGCCGTTTACGCCACTCTCGCAAACAGGGGCTACTTTGACAAGAAGGAGCTTCTTACCTTGAACCAGGGCGGCACCTCCCTCCCCAGCCATTGCGACATGAACCGCACAGTCGGCGTTGATATGACCACCGGCAGCCTCGGTCAGGGCTTTTCCTGCGCCGTGGGCGCTGCTCTCGGCTCGAAGCTTGAGGAGGACGGAGCATTTATATTCACCCTCATCGGCGACGGCGAATCGCAGGAGGGTCAGATCTGGGAGGCTGCGATGTTTGCCGCCGCAAAAAAGCTCGACAATCTCATTGGCTTTACAGATTACAACAAGCTGCAAATAGACGGCACTGTGGCCGAGGTCTGCGACATTGCCCCGCTCGGCGATAAGTGGCGTGCCTTTGGCTGGAACGTCATCGAGGTCAGCGACGGAAACGATGTCTGCCAGGTATCCGCCGCCGTAGCCGAAGCGAAGAAAAACCTCGGCACGAATAAGCCCACCATGGTTATTTTGAACACCGTCAAGGGCTGCGGCGTTGCCTCCGTCATCGCAAAGGGCACCGGCAACCACAACATGAACCTTTCCGAAGCCGAGGTGGAGGAAGCGATAAAAGAAGTGAGAGGAGAATGCTGATATGGAAATGAGAGCTGTTTACGCCGAGTGCATGGCAAAGCTTATGGAAAATGACCGCCATGTTTGTATTCTCGATGCAGACCTTGCCAAGGCAAGCGGAACAAGGGCGCTGTATGAGCGCTTCCCAAAGCAGATGTTTGACTGCGGCATAGCGGAGCAAAACATGGCCTCCGTCGCGGCGGGACTTGCAAGCTACGGCTTTAAGCCCTATATAGAAAGCTTCACGCCCTTTGCCACGCGCCGTATCTGCGACCAGATAGCCATATCCATTGCATATGCGGGGATGAACGTCAAGGTCGTCGGCACAGACCCCGGCATCGCCGCAGAGCTAAACGGCGGCACCCATATGAGCATGGAGGACATAGGCGTTCTGCGCTCGATACCCGGTGTCGTAATATTCGAGCCTGTCGATAACAATCAGCTCCGCGCCGCGCTTCCCGTCATAAACGACTATAACGGCTGCGTTTATATCCGCATGTTCCGCAAGGAGACCCCCGATGTATTCCCTGCCGACTATGCTTTCGAGCTTTTCAAGGCCGATATGCTCCGCGAGGGAGGCGACATAAGCATTTTCGTCAGCGGATTTTTGACGAAGGATGTTCTGAACGCGGCGGAAACGCTCGCGGCCGAGGGCATTTCCTGCGAGGTCATAAACATTCACACAATTAAGCCCATAGACCGTGAGGCTGTCATAGCCTCCGCGCGCAAGACGGGCAAAGTCCTCACTGTCGAAAACCACAACGTCATAGGCGGGCTTCATTCCGCAGTCACCGAGGCGCTGGCGACAGAATGTGTCCCCGTCCATGCGATAGGCGTTCCCGACCGCTTCGGCGAGGTCGGAAAGCTGCCGTATCTCAGGCAGGTCATGGGCTTCACGGAGGAAAACATTGCAGATAAAATAAGGGAGATATTAAAATGAAAATAGCAATAGGAAGCGACAAATCCGGCTTTGCCGCAAAGGAAGCGATAAAGGCATATCTGACCGGTATCGGTGCGGATTTCTCCGACCTCGGCACTGTCACCGAGGACAATGTCCACCCCTATTACGAGGTGGCATCCTGCGTTGCACCCAAGGTGCGCAGCGGCGAATTTGACCGTGCGATACTCATATGCGGCACCGGTGCGGGCATGTGCATCGTCGCAAACAAATACAAGGGCGTTCACGCCGTTGCCTGCGAGGGCGTTTACTCGGCAAAAATGGCAAGGGCAATAAACGGCGCAAATGTTCTGTGCATGGGCGGCTGGATAGTCGGCCCCGAGATGGCCATTGAGATGGTAAAGGCCTTTCTCAGCACCGAATGGCTCGAGGGTCTTGAGGACTGGAGACAGGAAAACCTCAAGCGCTTTAACGCCTGCGTTGAGAGCATAGAGGATGATATCTATGGCTGAGTTTATCTATTCCCAGCCCGTCAAGATATACTTCGGCGTAGGTGAATTTTCAAGGCTCGGCGAGATACTGCGCGCAGAGTCCCTCTCCCGCTGCGTCATCGTCTGCGGAAAGCATTTTGCAGAGCACGCAAACAAGCTGTGCTCCGACATTCCCGAAATCTGCGCCGTGTTCTCCGAGGTCGAGCCGAATCCGCAGCTTAGCGGAGCCGAGGCTGTGGCAGCACTTGCAAGAGAGCACTCGGCAGATGCAGTTATCGGAATAGGCGGCGGAAGCTCCATCGACACTGCAAAATTTGCCGCCGCCTGCGCCCCCGGCGCTGAGACGGCAGAGTATTATTACAGCACCGCGGCCTTCCCCGAAAAGCACCTGCCCGTCATTGCGATACCGACAACCGCCGGCACCGGCAGTGAGGTGACGCAGGTTTCGGTCATAAGCCGCGGCAGTGAGAAAAAGACGATAAATAACCCCGTTTTCATGCCGAAGATAGCCGTTGTCGACCCCGCGCTTACATATTCCGTACCGCCGAGGACGACGATGAACACGGGTCTTGACGCGCTTGCCCACGCACTTGAGGGCTACTGGAGCGTAAACCACCAGCCCGTGTGCGACCTCTATGCCGTCGAAGCCGTGCGCCTTATACTCGAAAACCTCGAAAATGCATATAAGGACGGCAAAAACGAGGCGGCACGCCGCGGCATGTCCCTTGCCTCCCTGCTTGCGGGGCTTGCCTTTGCGCAGCCCAAGACCGCGGCAAGCCATGCCTGCAGCTACCCCCTGTCTGCGGACTATCATCTGCCCCACGGCGAGGCCTGCGCCTTTACGCTTGACAGTCTTGTGAGGATAAATGCCGATGAACGCCTGGAAGAGCTGTGCCGCAGGGTCGGGCTTTATAGCAGCGCCGAGCTTGCGGACAAGATAGCCTATTTCAAAGCCCTCGGCGGGCTGAAAACAAAGCTTTCCGAGCTTCAGAACGTAAACCTCGAAAAGCTTTCCGCAGACTGCGCCGCGCATCCGCTTATGAAGAATAACCCCGTCCTGCTCGACAAGGCGGCACTTATGAGGATGTTTGAAGGATTAAAATGAAAAATGCGTTTATGGTCGGCGGTATGGTCGTTGCGTGGGCGATCTACTATGCC
The DNA here is from genome assembly GCA_964634435.1 of uncultured Oscillospiraceae bacterium. Lineage (GTDB taxonomy): Bacteria > Bacillota > Clostridia > Oscillospirales > Oscillospiraceae > F23-B02. Next base: position 4,852 of record CAZWJM010000047.1, read on the forward strand.
GTGTCAAAGCTCATGGTGTCGCTAACAGGCTCGCCCTATATGGCGGGGCTTTTGCTGCGCAGTGCAGCGCTCGTATTTTTAACGGCGCAGCTTGTGCTTTTCGGCGATTTCAAGCGCCTTTTCAGGCAGAAAAACGCCCTGTGGATACTGCTGCTTATCGGGCTTTTCGGCTTTTTGCTCGATCTTTTTGCAAACCTCGGCTACATGAAGGGCTCGCTCAGTACCGGCACAGCGCTTCTCAAAACCGATGTTTTAATGGTCAACCTCGCCACCGTCATCATATACAAAAAGCGGCTTTACGCCTCCGACTGGCTGGGCACCGGCATCATGCTCGTCGGCGTTTTGATGGTGCTGGGCATAAGCTTTCGCGGCATTTCGTTCAATGCCTACGACCTGTTTTTCCTTGCAAGCGCCGCCTGCGTCACAGCAAACGCCTTCATCATAAAGTCGGCGCAGGAGAAGTACGGCAAGGACGCCGACACCATCTCATACTATAATAACTTCATCGTTCTGACCCTTTTCGGTGCTTCGGCGCTGCTTGGTGGCGACGTACACATTCCTGACGGCGCCGGTCTCGGCTTCTGGGGGCTTGTGATACTCGGCGGCCTGGGTCAGACCTTCATCTACTATTTTTACTACAGAAATCTCAGGCACTACGAGGTGTGGCTCGTCAAGCTCTACCTCCTGCTCATGCCGATACTCAGCTGCTTTATCGGCGTGCTGTTTTTAAACGAAAGCCTGAACGCGGAAAAGATACTCGGAATTTTCGTCGTGCTTTGCGGCGCGGCGGTGATACTGCTGCGGAGCAGGCTGCATCACGAGGGAGGTGTCGAAAATGCTTCAAACCGGTGATAACATGAGCAATGTCAGGCGGACCAACCGAAGCTCCGTCCTAAAGCTTCTGCACGAAAACGGTGCAATGAGCAGAAAGCGCATTGCCGAATGCTTAAAGCTCACCCCCGCTGCCATAACGAAGATAGTTGCCGAGCTCATGGGTGAGGGACTGCTCATCGAGGGCGATGTCCTCTCGCGGGGCAAGGCCGGCAGAAAAGAGGTCATGCTCACTCTTGACCCCCACTCCCGCTGCGCCCTCGGCATACTCATTAACCGCAGGCAGGCGATACTGTCGGCGGTGTGGCTTGACGGCAGTGTCATTTTCTCCGAGGAGATCGCTCTTGCCGACAGGGCAGACGCCGATGAGACGGTGAAAATGCTTTGCAAACGGCTGCTTGAGCTATCAGACAGCCTCCCGAGGGAGAAGATCATCGGCATAGGCATAGCCGTCCGAGGCATAACCGACGAGGCGGGGCGCCTTTCACGCAACAGCATGGGCGCGCTCGACCGCGCCGATTATCCCCTTGCCGAAAGGGTCGAGGAGCTTTGCGCTCTGCCTGCTGTCATGCAGAACAATGTCCGCGCGCTGTTTGCCGCGCAGATGTTCATGGCAAAGGACAGCGAGCTGGATGCACAGTTTTTCCTGCGCTGCGAATACGGCATCGGCGCCGCGCTCTCGGCAAACGGCGGCATATGGTTCGGCAGCTCCGGCCAGTGCTCCGAGATTGGACATATCCCGATGATAGCAAGGGGCGGCAAGCCCTGCGCCTGCGGGAAAAGCGGCTGCCTTGAAACGATAGCCTCCCCGATGGCGATATGCGAGGACGCAAAGGGCATCATGTCGCCCGAGCGCACTCCCCTGCTGCATAAAATGCTCGACGGCAAAAAAGAAGCGCTCGACATAAACGCCGTGCTTGATGCCGCAAGAAACGGCGACGCCGAAGTAGCGGCGATACTCGACCGCGCGGTCGAGGCTCTGGGCAGTGCGTTAAAATCCGTCATATACATAGTCGATCCCGACAAGATCGTGCTCTACGGCAGGATATTCGATAACGGCTATTATCTTGCAAAGCTCATTGCCGAAATGAACGAGGGCGTGGACTCGCGCCGCAGCGTCATAATCGAGCGAAGCCCCTATAACGGACTGCTCGAAAACAAGGCGGCGGGGCTGCTCTCGGTCTCCGATTATATAGAAAGGGGCGGTCTGCAATGAAGGAGCTTCTCGAAAAATTTAATCCGGAGCTTAGAATTTACAGCGTGTTCGATGCGGAATTTGCCCCCTATGGCAGGGTGCTTCCCGTGCCCTGCGCAAAGGAGCTTTCCGAGGCGCTTTCTGCCGCTCCCATTCCGGACAGCGGCAACCACTATGAAGCATCCTTTGAGCCTTTGGAGCGCACGGAGGCCATTGAATATATCCGCACAGTCTTCGGCGGAATGGACATTCAGGCAGGCTACTGCAACGGCCGCGGCTATACGCTCAACGCGCTCGAATATCACAAGTGCAGCGAGGTAAACTATTCGGCAACGGGGCTCGTGCTGCTGCTTGCGCTGCAAAGCGACATGCAGGACGGCTGCCTTTCCTCAGCCTGCGTGAAGGGCTTTTATCTTCCGCCCGAAACGGCGATAGAACTCTTCCCCATGGTTTTGCACTTTGCGCCCTGCCGCATATCGGTCGAGGGCTTTAACTGCCTCGTCGTACTTGAAAAAGGCGTAAATTCTCCGCTCAGCCTAACGCACGAACGCCTCACGTCCGAGGATAAGCTCCTTTGGATGCGGGGAAAGTGGCTCACCTGCCACCCCGATTCTCCGCAGGCAAAGGCCGGTGCGTTTTGCGGCATAAGCGGCAACAACATAAAGCTGAACATAGGAGGCGAATGAATGGATATTATGACTCCGGGCTTTGTCACGGCGGTGCGCTGTGAAAAGGAGTACAAGGCAAACCGCGGCACCGTCACGGCGGTGGAGCATGAGGCAGAGCGCATAAAGCTTTGCAGCATTTCAAAAAACGGCGGCGAGGTCATTTTCTCGGCAGACGGACATGCGCTTAAAATGCTCGTCACCGAGCTTGAAAACGGCATAACGGCGCAGCTTTTCGGCGAGGAGGGCTACGCCTATGAGTTCCGCATCCCCGCGATAGACGGCGAGGCGGTATTCGGCGGCGGTGAGCAGTACAGGAAAACGAACCTGCGCGGCGAGAAGGTCGTAAACTTCGTATCCGAGCACATTAAGGCTTCGACCATCATCGAAAAGGCCCTGCTGCCGAAGCTTTTCTACCGCGAAAAGGGCCACAGCGATATAGGCACCTATGCCCCCATGCCCGTGTTCGTCACGAGCCAAAAGCGGCTTATTAAATTCGACACCGCCTCCGACGGCTATTCGGAGTTTGGCGAGAGCGAATACCTGTTCCGATTCGATTCCTGCCCCGAAAGGCTGACGATCTTATCCGCCGACAGCTTTGAGGAGCTGGCACTTGAGCTTCAAAAGCTTGTCCCCAACAGGCAGTATCTGCCCGATTGGTGCCACGACGGTATGATCCTCGGCGTTCAGGGCGGCACCGAAACGATACTCAAAAAGGCATTTGCGATGCTGGATAAAGGCGTTAAGGTCTGCGGCGTTTGGAGTCAGGACTGGTCGGGCGAGAATCGGACGATCATGGGCAAGCAGGTCTGGTGGAACTGGGAGGTCGACGAAAAGCTCTACCCCGACCTCAAGGGCGCTATAAAAAAGCTCAATGAGCGCGGGGTGAAATTCCTCGGCTATATAAACCCCTATCTCGTAAAGGGAAGCGAGCTTTATAATTTCTGCAAAGACAAGGGCTATCTCATAACCCGCGCCGACGGCAGCGTTTATCACATAAAGTCCACCACCTTCGATGCCGGTATGCTCGACCTCACAAATCCCGAGGCCGTGCGATACACTAAGGATGTCCTCATAAAGCGCAACATGCTCGACCTCGGCATGAGCGGCTGGATGGCAGACTTCGGCGAATATCTCCCGGCTGACTGCGTCCTGCACGACGGCGACCCGAAGCTTCTGCACAACACATGGCCCGTAATGTGGGCAAAGCTCAACCGCGAGGCGATAGAGGAATACGGAAGCGAGGATGTGTTCTTCTTCACCCGCTCCGGCTACACCGGCATCCAGACCTATGCCCCCATCATGTGGAACGGCGATCAGCACACCGATACGACGCATGACTACGGTATGCCCAGCGTCATGCCCGCAAGCTTCTCGCTCGGCTTTTCCGGCGTCAGCTTGGTTCACTGCGATATAGGCGGCTTCTTCTCGTTTATGAAGCTCAGGCGCGGCGATGAGCTGTTTATCCGCTGGATGGAGATGAGCACCTTCTCACCCCTCATGCGCAGCCATGAGTCGATAAGGCCCTGGGCAAACAGCCAGTTTGACGCAGAGGGTGTCGTACCGCACACCGAAAGGCTCACAAAGCTTCACGCGGCAATAAAGCCCTATGTGCTCGACTGCATCGCCAAGGCTCAAAGCGGCATCCCGGCTATACGCCCCGACTTTTGGGCGGCAAATGATTTTAACGCGCACAAGGACGAGTATTCCTACTTCTTCGGCGACGATGTTTTTGTCGCGCCCGTCATAAAGCCCGGCGCAAAACACCGGACGGTCTTCCTCCCGCAGGGCGACTGGGTGCATCTGTGGAGCGGCAAAAGGTACGCCGGCGGCAAGAAGTACAGGGTAAGCGCCCCCTTGGGCGAGTGTCCGGTCTTTTACCGGGCAGACAGCAAATACGCGGAGCTTTTCCGCCGTGCGGCGGCTGAATAAAATACAGAGGTGAAACAATGGAAAACAAAACTTACATCGCCAAGACCAGCGGCATCGGCACCCGTGACAAGATAGGCTACGCCATGGGCGACGCCGCATCGCTGCTGGTGTTCGGTCTGGTGCAGAGCGTACTGCAAAAGTACTACACCGACGTCCTCGGCATAGGCATAGTCAGCATCATGGTAATGTTCATTATCGCCCGCATATGGGACGCCATCAACGACCCCATCTGGGGACGCATCGTCGACGGCATGAAGAACACCGAGGGCGGAAGATACCGCCGCTGGCTGAAGATACTCGCCGTCCCCGTTGCGATATCGGCAGTGCTCATGTTCGTGAAGATCCCAGGACTTACGCAGAGCCAGTACCTCATCTACGCCTATGTGACCTACATCCTCTTCGGCATGATGTACACCGCGATAAACATCCCCTACGGCTCGCTTGCGCAGGTCATAACCTCCGACGAGCGTGAGCGCTCCTCGCTGTCGGTGTTCCGTTCCATCGGCTCCACCCTCGGCGCCATCCCCGCAATGCTGCTCATAAGCTTTTGCTACACAAAGCAGGCAGACGGCACCTCCGTTATGTCCTATGAGAAGATCCTCATCGGCGTTATCGCCATCTCCGTCCTCTCCGTCGTTCTCTTCCTTCTGAGCTATCGCTGGACCAAGGAAAGAGTTCAGACAAAGCCCGCCGTCCGCCAAAAGGGTCAGACCGTAAAGATCATAAAGACCCTCTTGCGCAGCCGCCCCTACATGGCAGTGTGCATCGTCGGCATGCTCTTTCTTGCCGCGCAGATGTTCAGCCAGAGCTACTACCCCTATCTTTTCAACTACTACTTCAACGCGCCCGGACTTTCCATGCTCCCCACCGCCTGCCAGTACCTCCCCGTTGCGGTCATAATGCTGTTTGCCGGCAAGATGGGCGCCAAGTTCGGCAGAAGAGACGTCTGCGCCTACGGTATGCTGTTTGCCGGCGTGTGCAACCTTATTCTCTACGTCACCGGCACCTCCAATGTGTGGGTGTATCTTGCGGTGTGCCTGCTGTCCGGCATAGGCAACGCATTCATCTTCCTGCTTGTCTGGGCCATCGCCACCGACGCCATCGACTATAACGAGGTCACCTACGGCATCCACGACGAAGCGACCAGCTACGCCTTCTTCACCTTCATGCGCAAGCTCGGCCAGACCGTCGCCGCCATTCTCGTGAACCTCGCGCTGCTGCGTATCGGCTACACCGACAATGTTTTGAATGCGGATAAGATAACCTCCGATACTCTCAGCAGCATGTACTCCGACTCCGTACTCATCCCCGCGATTTTGTACATCCTCATTTTCATCGTCCTGCGCTTCATGTACCCCCTCGGCAAGAAAAAGATCGCTGAGCTCCAGCTCAAAAAAGAGGAAAGCCTCAAAAACCTCTGCGAAGAGTGATATAAGCAAAAT
>CAZWJM010000048.1:0-10770 GCA_964634435.1 uncultured Oscillospiraceae bacterium
GTTGCAGCTGAAGAGCTTGCAAACGTTGTTGAAGCAACTTGCACCGAGCCCGGCTACACCGGCGACAAGGTCTGCAAGTGGTGCGGCGACGTCCTCGCAAAGGGCGAAGCTACCGAGGCTCTCGGCCACACCGAGGAAGCTGTTGGAGCAGTTGCAGCAACCTGCACTGAGGCTGGCCTGACCGCCGGCACCAAGTGCTCCGTCTGCGGCGAAGTCATCACTGCACAGACTGAAGTTCCCGCACTTGGCCACAAGTTCGAGAATGGTGCTTGCACTGTCTGCGAGGCAGCAGATCCCGACTATGTCGCTCCTGTTGCTCCTGAGTTCACCGACGCTAAGGAAATCTCCGAGTGGGCTGGCGACGCAGTTGCATGGGCAGTTGCAAATGATATCATCAAGGGCCGCACCGATGGTTCCTTCGACCCGAAGGCAAACGTCACCCGTGCTGACCTCGTCGTAATGCTGTGGCGTCAGGCCGGCGAGCCCGAGTCCACCGCAAAGGTCGAGTTCACCGACGCTGCTGATATCCCCGAGTACGCTGTCAAGGCAATCGCATGGGCAGTTGAGAAGGGCATCGTCAGCGGTTACGAGGATAACTCCTTCAAGCCCGCAGCAGATGTCACCCGTGCTGAGCTCGTCAAGATGCTCTACGTCATGGTAGGCACCAAGGTTGAGACCGCAGCTACCTTCTCCGACGTTGTCGCCGGTGAGTGGTATGTTGACGCAATCAACTGGGCAGCTGCAGAGAAGGTCACCTCTGGTCGTACCGACGGCACCTTCGGTGTTGCTGACAATGCAACCCGTGAAGAGGCAGTCACCTTCCTGTTCAACGCACTCGCAAAGTAATAATCCGCAATTTTTAACGAATCTATTCGAGATTACATAATTAAGCTCTTGTTATAACTATTCGTTATGTTGCATAAAAGCAGCGCCGCAACGGCCATCCGTTGCGGCGCTGTGATTTTTTATATAAAAAAAGCCTTCCCCTTGAGGTCGGTGCGTTAAGAAAACATGCCGGTGGCATGTTTTTAGCAACCGACCGCAGGAGCTGTGCTCCGAGGAGGGAAAAACTTGTGTCGCTTGCACTTATCGATTTGTAAGCCGACGGATGAGGTGGAATCAAATCCGCGGCATCAGCCGCCACAATATTATAATTGTAACTTGCGCAATGCTTTCCGCCAAAACCTAAACGCACCGCGCATAAAAATTGTTGCGCTAACGCGCGGTTAAATTCACCTCATCCGAGTCGCCACAATCCGGTGACCCACCTTCCCCTCAAGGGGAAGGCTTACTGTCAATTGTCCACTTTCAGCTCCAGCCGATACTTCCTCAGCATATACGCCGGGAAATACGACTGCTTGGCCTGGCGCAGACCCTCGTCGCCGACGTCGTCCTCGCGGTTAATATATTTCACGCCCGCGCGCTCAAGCTCCGCACGCGCAAATTCGCGGTTAATCATCTGAAACGCACCCTTGTATTCGCGCTTGGCTTTCTCGATGTGAACTATCAGCGTGTCGCCCATCGCCTCGCCGATGCAAAACGCCGCGACGTCGCCCCCGACCGTGAGCGCATACCCCACACAGCCGTAGGCTGCAAAATCGCGCAGCACCTCGCGCGTGTGCTCGTTTTCGTACCGCGCAAGCTCCGAATCCGCGCCGTCTGCCCAGTCATGCCGGCAGCACTCGGCAAGCGCCGCCGCATTTTCGGCATTTATCGGCTCCAGCCGCCAAGCGGGATATAGCTTTTCAAACTGGTGGATGAGATTGCGCTTCTTGCTGTACTTCTTCCCGGCAAGATACGCCAAATCCTCGGACTTGTACATGTAGTCGGCAATGTCCGTCTCCTCCGCGGCGGTGAAATTGAATTCACTTTTGAGCTCATCCAGCGCCGCTTCCGGCACGAGGCTCAGGCTCACCATGCCCATCTTCGATATGAGCAGCTGTACTCTCTCTGTCAGACTGCCCGCGCCCAGCGGCAGCAAGTAGTCGTACCCGCGCCCCGCCGCCCGGGATCTCTCCCGCATGAACAATACGCCGTCCTCGATGCAGTATTCGTACCCGAATTTGTCCGCCCACATGAAAACGCCCAGCACCGAATAGTCGCACGAGCGCCACTGAGCCTGTAAATATGGTCTGATTTCGCCCACGTCCGTGAGCGATATTTTTTTGAATTCCAATGAAATTACCTCGCTATGAAAACTCACCTGATTATAGCACAGTGCCTGCCGCCGCGCAAGGTGAGCGAAATCTCGCATTTAGACATAAAAAGCCATGCCCGGGGACTTTTTTTATTCACAATTTTGTGCTACACTGTAGTTGTAATATTGTATGTACATATGAAAGGCGATCAAAATGGGCTTATTCAGTAAATTATTCGGCAGCCATACCGATCATGAGCTAAAAAAGATATATCCGATAGTTGATAAGATAGAGGCGCTCGAGCCGCAGATGCAGGCGCTGTCCGACGCGGAGCTTCGCGCCAAGACCGAGGAGTTTAAGCAGCGCTACGATAACGGCGAGGAGCTCGACTCCATGCTGCCCGAGGCGTTTGCTGCCGTGCGCGAGGCCGCGTGGCGTGTGCTGGGCATGAAGCCGTTCCGCGTGCAGCTTATCGGCGGCATCGTCCTGCATCAGGGGCGCATAGCCGAGATGAAGACCGGCGAAGGCAAGACCCTCGTCGCGGTCATGCCCGCCTACCTCAACGCCATTGCCGGCGAGGGCGTCCACATCGTCACCGTCAACGATTACCTTGCCCGCCGCGACAGCGAGTGGATGGGTAAGGTGCATAGATTCATGGGTCTCGACGTCGGACTGATTGTACACGGCCTGACCAACGAGGAGCGCAAAGCCGCCTACGCCGCCGACATCACCTACGGCACCAATAACGAGATGGGCTTTGACTATCTGCGCGATAATATGGCCATTTATAAGGAAAGCTGCGTTCAGCGCGGCCACGCCTTTGCCATCGTCGACGAGGTCGACTCCATCCTCATCGATGAAGCGCGTACGCCGCTGATAATCTCCGGCCAGGGCGATGAGAGCACGGACTTGTACCGCCAGGCAAATGATTTTGTCGCCGGCCTGAGGAAAAAGGTCTATGCCTCCACCGACTCCAAGGAGGAAGAGGACGAGAATATCGACGCCGACTACGTTGTCGACGAAAAAGCGCGCACCGCAACGCTCACCGCTCGCGGCGTCGCCAAGGCAGAGCGCGCATTTGCGCTCGATAACTACGCCGATATCGAAAATTCCACCCTCACGCACCATATCAATCAGGCGCTCCGCGCCCACGGCATCATGAAGCGCGATATCGACTACGTTGTCAAGGACGGCGAAGTGCTCATCGTCGATGAGTTCACCGGCCGCATCATGCTCGGCCGCCGCTACAGCGAGGGCCTGCATCAGGCGATCGAGGCCAAGGAGCACGTCGATGTCCAGCGCGAGAACAAGACCCTTGCGACGATAACCTTCCAGAACTATTTCAGACTCTATGGCAAGCTCTCCGGCATGACTGGCACGGCCGTGACCGAGGCTGAGGAATTTGAGTCTATCTATAAGCTCGACATTGTTGAGATCCCCACAAACCGCCCGGTGCAGCGCATCGACCAGCCCGACGTCGTGTATAAAACCGAAGCCGGCAAGGACCGCGCGATAATCGAGCAGATAATCGAGTGCCACGAAAAGGGCCAGCCCGTGCTGGTCGGCACGATCTCCATCGAAAAGAGCGAATACCTCTCCAAGCTTCTCAAGGCACGCGGCATAAAGCACAATGTCCTCAACGCCAAGCACCACGAGAAGGAGGCCGAGATAGTTGCGCAGGCGGGCAAAATGGGCGCTGTGACCATCGCAACGAACATGGCCGGCCGTGGTACGGATATCATGCTCGGCGGTAATGCCGAGTATTTGGCCAAGAACGACCTGCGCAAGGCGGGCTTTGCCGAGGAGATAATCGCCGAGGCCACCGGCTATGCCGACACCGAGGACGAGGAAATCCTCAAGGCGAGAGCGCTGTTTGCCGAGAAAATGCAGGAGCACAAGGCAGTTTGCTCCGAGGAGGCCGAGAAGGTCAAGGCCGTCGGCGGCCTGTTCATCCTCGGCACCGAGCGCCACGAGTCGAGACGAATCGACAATCAGCTCCGCGGCCGTGCCGGCCGTCAGGGCGACCCGGGCGAGAGCCGCTTCTACATCGCAATGACCGACGACGTTATGCGTCTTTTCGGCTCTGAGCGCATGAGCAATATGATGGACACCCTCGGCGTTGACGAGGATACGCCGCTTGACCATAAGATGCTCTCCGGAGCTATCGAGCAGGCGCAGAAAACCGTCGAGAGCCGCAACTTCCAGACCCGTAAAAATGTTCTTGAATACGACGACGTTATGAACCAGCAGCGCAACATCATATACGATGAGCGCCGCAAGGTGCTTGACGGCGAAAACCTGCGCGAGAGCATAAACAAGATGATCCTCGACTTCATCTCCGGCACGGTGAACGATGCGCTGCACGGCGGCGCGGCGGAAAATGCCGAGCATTTGGCCGAGGTTGTGGCTCCGTTTGAAAAGCTGTTCCTGCCCAAGGGCGCGATAACGCTTGAAAACGCAAAGGCGCAGAAGATAATCGACGCTGTGTATGACATTGCACAGCAGGTATACGATAAGCGCGAGGAGGAATTCGGTCTTGCGCCCGATGGTCAGCCGGTCATGCGCGAAATTGAGCGCGTTGTCATGCTGCGCGTCGTCGACGAATACTGGATGGATCACATCGACGCGATGAGCGAATTAAAGCGCGGCATCGGTCTGCGCGGCTACGGCAACGTCAAGCCCATCGATGCGTACAAGCGCGAGGGCTTCGACATGTTCGAGGCGATGATAAACGGCATCCGCGAGGAGACCGTCCGCAGAATTTACACTATCCGCGTCCGTAAGGAGCAGACGATAGAGCGCAAGGCAGTCGCAAAGAACATGGCGGCAAACGTCGGCGGCGAAGCGCCGAAGAAAAAGCCCGTCAAGAAAGCGCCCAAGCCCGGCCGCAATGATCCCTGCCCCTGCGGAAAAATGAAGCCCGACGGCTCGCGCAGACTCAAATACAAGGAATGCTGCGGCCGCAACGACTGAGGAAAGCATATGGCATTTAGCGAAAACATGCAGCATGGCTGCGTATATATGACATCGGATAAGATCTCGGCAAAGCACATGTTCACAACGCGCATCGGCGGCGTGAGCACGGGTGTGTTTAAGTCCTGGAACCTCGGTGCGGGCAGGGGAGACGATGATGCCGCCCTGCGCGAAAATTACAGGCTGGCGGGCGAGATTATCGGCTGCGGCGCGGATGATTTTGTCGTCACAAAGCAGGTGCACGGCAAAATTATTCACATTCCGAGTGATGCTGACCGTTTCACGGTCGGCGGCGATAACCGCATCGAGTGCGACGGCTTTGTCACAAACCAAAAGGGTCTGCCCATCATGATCTACATTGCCGACTGCGTTCCCGTTTTGCTGCACGACCCCGTGGCTGGCGTCATCGGCGCTGTGCACTGCGGCTGGAAAAGCAGCGTGCAGGATATCCTCGGTGTCGCGGTCGAAAAAATGCGCGCGCTCGGCGCAAAGCCGGAGAATATCCGCGCGGCGATAGGCGCGAGCATCGGAAAGTGCTGCTTTGAGTGCGATGACGATGTGCCAACGGCTGTTGAGAGCTATCTTGGCGGCGAGGTGGACGGATTATTCGAGAAAAAGCCGAACGGCAAAACGCACGTCGACCTTCGGCGCGCAAACGCCAGGCGGCTCGTGCAGCTCGGCCTTAGTGAAAATAACATCGACGTTTCGGACGAATGCACGATGTGCCTGCCCGAAAAATACTGGTCGCACCGCGCGACCGACGGCGTTCGCGGCAGCATGGCGGCGGCGATAGTGCTTTGAGGTGCGGAAAATGTCAAGGATAAAAAGATATATCGCGCTGCTGCTTGTGTTGCTGACGGTGTTTTCGCTTTCAGCCTGCGGCACGGCTGACGATGATGAGGACGATTACGTCAAGGGCGTCAGCGCCGGCAAGGAGCTGGGGCAGACTGTTGCGGCTGACGACGTTTTCACGCTCAACTGCAACAAAAGCTACAGCATGAATCCGCTTATCGCGACCAACACCAACAACCAGCTCGTGTGCTGGTTCGTGTACGAAAACATGGTCGAGGTCGATAACAGCTTTAACGTCATCCCCAATGTCATCACCGAGTGGTCGACCTCCGACGGCGGCTCGCACTGGTCATTCAAGGTCGCGTCGGGACACACCTTCCATAACGGAGCTACGCTCACGGCGACGGATGTGGCCTATTCCATCCAGTGCGCCATGCGCACGGACAGGTTCAAGGCTCGCCTGAGCTACGTTGCGGGCTGCTCTGCCTACGATTCGGAGACGGTCGTAATTAATCTTACCAAGAGCAACATGATGTTCCCCGCACTGCTGACTATACCCGTCATCCAGTACGGCTCGAATAACGATGTATACCCCGGCGGCTCCGGCCCCTATAAGTATGCCGAGGACTATAACAGCCTGGTCGTTTTTGATAAATACAAAAACTCGGCCACCTTGCCGCTCAAGACCATCTATCTTAAGGAATACGTCGGCACGGAGGAGACTATATCAGCCTTTGCCGACTCCTACATAGACCTTGTTTTGAACGACCCGAGCGCCACGACGAACGTCGGCTACGGCAGCAGCGCAAACGATATCCGCGGCTACAATACGACGAATATGCACTATATCGTCTTTAATACCTACAGCATGGATTTCACGAACGAATTCATGCGCTTTGCGATGAACTACGCATTTGACAGGGACGAGATAGTCGAGCAGCTCAGCGGATATGCACTTGCTGCAAACCTGCCGATAAGCCCCGCGAGCAGCCTGTATAATCAAAACTACGCCAAGCAGTTTAATTATAACCTCAACAAGGTTCAGGAGATGCTTGCAAATGCCGGACTCAAGGACTATGACGACGACGGCTTCCTTGAGATGAAAAACGGCGAGACGATAATTGAAATCGACCTTGAATTTCTCGTCTACAGCGGCAGCACCGTCAAGGTAAACGCCGCGAAGAAATTTGCCTCGGATATGCAGTCGCTTGGAATCCAGGTGACGGTAAACCGTCAGGACTGGACCAATTACAAAAAGCTGTTCGAGGCCGGAAACTACGACCTGTGCTACTGCGAGGTGCGCCTGAATTCCGACTTTGACCCGAGCAAGCTCCTGTCGGCAGCGGGCAGCCTGAACTACAGCGGCGTAAGCGATGAGCAGCTTGAAGAGCTTATTGCGGCTTATCTCACCGCCGCAGATGAAAACAGCCGCAAGACCGCCTGCGACAATATGTGCGCCTATATCGTAAACAAGGCCTACATCGTGCCGCTTTGCTTTGAAAAGCACCAGCTTATAAGCCACCGCGGCGTCGTCGAGGGCGCAAAGGCAACGGAGAATAACCCCCTGTATGACCTGAATAACTGGACGGTCAAAATCGAGAACGTAAAGATAAGCGAAGATAAAAAGGATAGTTAGGAGAGGTGCCATATGACAGATAAGGAGCTTTTGGCGATCGCGAGAGAGGCGTCGGGCAGAGCGTATGTTCCTTATTCCAAGTTCGCGGTCGGTGCGGCGCTGGAGTGCCGCGGCGGACGTGTGTTCACGGGCTGCAACGTCGAAAATGCCGCCCTGGGCGACACGATATGCGCCGAGCGCACGGCCTGCGTCAAGGCTATAAGCGAGGGCTACAGGGACTATGTGCGTCTTGCAATTTACGCGGAAAGTCAGAATTATTGCATGCCCTGCGGCTCGTGCCGCCAGTTCTTGTCGGAGTTTAACGACGGCGAGCTGGAGATACTCTGCTGCAAGGCAGATGGCAGATATGTAAGCTACAGGCTCAAAGAGCTGCTGCCGTATACATTTAATTATTAATATGGAGCTTGAACAACTGCGCGCCTTCGTCGCCGTGGCGGAGGAGAAAAGCTACACAAGGGCGGGGGAGAGGCTTTATATGAGCCACTCCACCATGTCCCGCGCCGTCTCCGCGCTCGAGCGGGAGTTCGGCCTGCGCCTTATTGAGCGCGGTGTGCACGTCGTCGGCCTGACGTCCGACGGCGAAAAGCTGTACACTATGGCCAAAAAGCTGCTCGATATGGCCGAGGAGCTCGAAAACAAGATGCATGAGAGCACAAATTGACGTTTTGCACAAAAAATATGCTCAAATTTCTGCAAAAATAACGAAACTCCCCCTTGACATACAGGGGGAGTTTTGGTATTCTATTTAAGCGCCTGTGCGTTGCTAACGGGCGTATTATGCGATGAAGCGGGAGATTGCTCGCAAAAGGCGAGGTAACTTCCGTGGAGTATGTCCGGTGTCGATGCCATTGTCGACACGCAATCGGGCGGCTGAAGCGTACTGCACATGGTGTATATCACCTGTACGGTATCAGACCGGCTGAAAAGAGCCGGTTTGTTTTTCGGACAGGGTTTGATACACATGGTTGAGTGTGCAAATTATCGCTTCATCCGTACGGGACACTGAGGCGTATCCCAATGACGCCGAAAAAAACTGTACGAAAAGGAGAAAATCAAATGGCAAACAAGAACATGATCCGCATCAGACTCAAGGCTTACGATCATCAGCTGATCGACAAGGCTGCAGAGACCATCGTTGAGGCTGCAAAGCGCACCGATGCACAGGTTTCCGGCCCCATCCCCCTGCCCACCAAGACCGAGATCGTCACGATCCTCCGCGCTGTTCATAAGTATAAGGATAGCCGTGAGCAGTTCGAACGCCGCACTCACAAGCGCCTGATCGACGTGATGAACCCGACTCAGAAGACCGTAGAGGCTCTTATGTCCCTCGAGCTGCCCGCAGGCGTTGAGATCGAGATCAAGCTCTGATAGCACACCCCACAAACCCAAGTCAACGACCCATTGTCCGTAACTTGCGAATGCGGACGGGTTAAGTTGCCAGCCTCTGACCAAGAAGTTAAGCGAGGCAACCAATAACCGAAGGAGGAAATATCTAATGAAGAAAGCCATTATCGGCAAGAAGGTCGGCATGACGCAGATCTTCGACGAAATGGGCAAGGTCATCCCCGTGACCGTCATCGAGGCAGGTCCCTGCGTCGTGACTCAGAAGATGACCGTCGAAAAGGAAGGCTATTCTGCCGTCCAGCTCGGTTACGAAGAAGTTTCCGAGAAGCACATCTCCAAGCCCGAAGCAGGCCATCTGAAGAAGAACGGCCTGGGCATGGTCAAGTACCTCAAGGAGTTCAAGCTCGAGAATGCAGCTGAGCTCAACGTCGGCGACGTCATCAAGGCAGACACCTTCGCAGCCGGCGACAAGGTCGACGTAACCGGCACCAGCAAGGGCCACGGCTACGCAGGCGTCATCAAGCGCCACGGCGCACAGCGCACCCCCACCAGCCACGGCGGCGGTCCTGTTCACCGTCACGCAGGCTCCATGGGCTCGGGCACTGACCCCAGCCGTATCTTCAAGGGCAAGATCGGCGCAGGCCACATGGGCGTAGATCAGGTCACTGTTCAGAACCTCGACGTCGTTCAGGTCGACCCCGAACTCAACATGCTCGTTATCCGCGGCGCTATCCCCGGCCCCAAGGGCGGCCTTGTTTATGTAAAGAGCACCGCAAAGATCGCACCCGTCAAGAAGGGCGAGGGCGCTGGCATCAGCCTCAACCCGCAGAAGGCATCTGCTCGTGTCAACCCGCAGAAGGCTTCCGCGCGCAACAAGTAAGGAAAGGAGAGTATCTTAAATGCCTACTACTAACGTATACAACATGGCAGGTGAGAAGGTCGGCGAGATCGAACTCTCCGCAGCCATCTTCGGCATCGAGCCGAACAAGTCTGTCCTTCACGACAGCGTCAAGAACCATCTTGCAAATTGCCGTCAGGGCACCCAGAGCGCACTCACCAAGGGCGAGGTTTCCTACACGACCGCAAAGCCCTGGCGCCAGAAGGGCACCGGCCGCGCACGCGCAGGCTACAAGGGTTCTCCCGTGTGGACTCACGGCGGCGTAGCATTTGCTCCCAAGCCCCGCGATTACAGCTATACCCTCAATAAGAAGGTAAAGCGCCTGGCACTCAAGAGCGCACTGAGCGCAATGGCAGCAGACGATGCAATAATCGTCATCGATGACATCAAGGTCGAAGAGATCAAGACCAAGACCTTCAAGGCATTCCTTGATGCAGTCAACGTCTCCGGCAAGGCACTTGTCGTCACCGAGACCGTCGATGAGAAGGTAGTCAAGTCCGCGCGCAACATCGCAGGCATCACCACCACCATCGCAACCATTCTCAGCCCCTATATGATACTCAATAACCGCAAGCTCGTCGTCTCCAAGGCAGCGCTTGCAAAGATCGAGGAGGTGTACGCCTGATGAAAACCGCTTATGATATCATCATTCGCCCCATCATCACTGAGCAGTCCATGGAAGACCTGGACATCAAGAAGTACGCTTTTGAAGTTGCAAAGGATGCAACCAAGATCGAGATAAAGAAGGCCATCGAAGAGATCTTCGACGTCACCGTCATCAAGGTCAACACCCTCAATGTGAACGGCAAGGCAAAGCGTACCGGCGCTTACCCCATGGGCAAGACCGCCTCTTGGAAGAAAGCCATCGTAAAGCTCAGCGAAGACTCCAAGAACATTGAGCTGTTCGAGAACATGGCATAAGGGGAGGATCAAAGAATGTCTATTAAAACTTACAGACCTACGACTCCGGCCCGCAGACAGATGACCGT
>CAZWJM010000049.1:0-10424 GCA_964634435.1 uncultured Oscillospiraceae bacterium
CCCCCACTCGGTTGAGTGGGGGTTTGCTGTATCAATGTCCGCCGCCGGCGAGCATTTGCAGGGCATGCTCGAGGACACCGATGACGGCGGTGAGGTTCTCCCTTGCGGCTTTTTCGCTGCCGGGGAGATTTATTATAAGGCTTTTGCCGCGTATACCGGCGACTGCGCGCGAGAGCATGGCGCGCGGCGTTATCTGAAGACTGTAGTGCAGCATCGCCTGCGGTATGGCCGGTATCTCGCGCGAGATGACGTCGCGAGTTGCGTCGGGCGTGACGTCGCGTGCGCTCAGCCCCGTGCCGCCGGTGGAGATGATTAGGTCAGCCTCAAGCTCGTAGGCGCATTTAATAAACTCTGCGGATATCTCGTGCCGCTCGTCGGGAACGATGCCCGTGTACACAACGCGAAAGCCCACATCGCTGAGCATCTGCGCGACCGCGGGGCCGCTCGTGTCAAGCCGCTCGCCGCTTGAGCACTTATCGCTGACTGTTATGACCGCTGCTTTATAGTCCATATACCCTCCTAAAATTTCTCCCGAACAGTGCCGGGCTTATCTATTGTGTAGCCGCCCATTTCCGTGAGCCGTGCCTTGAATTTTTCGCTTTGCAGTATCCTCAGAAGCTCCTGCACAGTCGGTGTATCCCACGCGTGGTCGGGGATGAGCAGGTCATACTGCTCGGTACACACGGGGATGAAGTCAAGGCCGTACATCTGCGCGGCCGAATATATGCCAAGCCCCGCATCGGCGCTGCCGGAGGCTATCTGCGCGGCCACTGCCGTGTGCGTGAGTTCCTCGCGCTCGTAGCCGTACACGCTTTTGCCGTCAAGACCGTTTTCGCGGCAGAGATAATCAAACAGCACACGCGTGCCGGAGCCCTTTTGCCGGTTTACATAACTTATGCCGCCGCGGAACAGATCGTCAAAATTGCGTATGCCCAGCGGATTTCCCGCCGCGACCATTATGCCCTGTGTGCGGCCGACGCACTCGACAAGACGCACGCCGCCGTTAGGAAAGTATTTTTTAATATACGATGAGTTGTAGCTCCCGTCGCGCTCATCGAGCAGGTGACAGCCCGCCGCGTGAGCCTCGCCTCGCCTTATGGCCATTATGCCGCCCATGGAGCCGACATGCGAGGACGACATGTAAAGTGCGCTGTTATCAGTATGCAGGAAATTGGCCAGCTCGTCAAGCAGGGGATCGTGGCTTCCTATGACGACGAGGCTGTTTTGCATTTCGTCCATGGGGCGCAGGAGCTTCACCTCGACCTCGCTTCCGGCCTCGATGCCCTCCGTACCCTGCGGTATCTCAAGTATGCCGTCGGCCTTCATGAATGAGGACACGACGCCAGCGCCGCGATTGAGCGGGGAGGCGATTATTCTGCCGCCGACGCAGCCCATGCGCACGCGCACAAATTCGCGGTATTTAAGCCCCGAGACGACGGCTCGAGAGAGCGTTGCACGAACATGCTCCGGCTGAGCGGACTTTACGCCGGTGAGTATGTCTATCACGGGCTTTAAAAGCTCCTCGATGACTATCATGCCCGACACGGGGTAGCCCGGAACGCCGAGCACGGGCTTACTGCCGGCACAGCCGAGGATGGCGGGCTTGCCGGGCTTTATCGCGATGCCGTGGTGGATGACTTCACCGAGCTCGCGTATTATGTCAACCGAATAGTCGTCCCGTCCGGCCGATGATCCGGCGTTTAGCAGCACAGCGTCGCACTCATTGACAGCCTGCGTGAGCGTCTTTCTCAAAAGCTCCTTTTTATCCGGCACGATGGGGTAAACGCGCGGCTTTGCGCCCCATTTTTCGAGCATTGCCGAGAATATGGAGGAGTTAAACTCCAAAACATCGCCGGGCTTTGGCGTATCCGTCGGCGGCACGACCTCGTCGCCTGTCGGGATAATGCCGACGATAGGGCGCTTTATTACGCTCAGCTCAAGGCAGCCGCCCGCTATCATCGCGCCGATAGCAGCGGGGGAGACCTCAACACCCTGAGCAAGCAGCATTTCGCCCGCGCATATATCCTCGCCGATCTGCCGCACATGCTGCCACGGTGCAGCGGCGGAATACAGGCGCACAGAGCCGTTTCCTTGCGTGACGACGTCCTCGATCATGATAACGGCGTCGCAGCCGTCGGGGAGTGGGTCGCCGGTGTCGACAACGGTGAATTGCCCGGGCTGCAGCGTGACGGGTGTAGTTTCGCCCGCGCCGAAGCTGAGCCTTGCGTCGATGGCGATGCCGTCCATGGCGCAGGCGTGATAATGCGGCGAGCATATGCGCGCGTACACGGGCTTTGCGGTTATGCGCCCGCAGGAGTCGACCGTGCGCACGGTCTCGCACTGTGCCGCCATGCCGTTTGCCAATAGGCGTGCGATGTAATCTGCGCGCGCCTGCTCGAGCGGAATGTTTGTCAGATAAGTAAATGCCATAGTATCACCTAAGAATTATGTAAACCTCATCGCCTGCGCAGCAGCCCTCACTGTCGCGCGGGATGCAGAAGTAGCCGTCGCATCCGGCAAGGGAGGAGATAAGCCCCGATTTGCTCCGCACGGGCTTTGCGGTGTAGCCGTCGGGTGTTTTATTTAGCACGACGCCGCAGTACTGTGCCCTGCCGTGGTTTGCGCTTACAGGCTCAGTAAGGCGCGCCGTTACGCCGAGGGCGGGGGAGCTTACTACCAGCATAGTCTCGCACAGTCTGCGTACGAACACATCCGCGACGAAAAATGCCGCCGCCGGATGCCCGGGCAGACCGATAACGGGTGTGTCGCCAAGCTTACCGACGATGGTGGGCTTGCCGGGCTTCATCGCAATGCCGTGCAGCAAAAGCGTGCCCAGCTCCTCAATGACAGCGCAGGTAGAGTCCATCTGCCCGACGGAGCTTCCGCCGGAGATGAGCAGTATGTCGCACTGCGGAAGTGCCGCCGTCACAGCCTCGCGCAGACGCATGTAGCCGTCCTTTACAATGCCCAGGGGCTTTGCCTGCGCACCAAAGCGGCCGACGGCCGCAGCGAGCATGTGGGAATTAACGTCCCGCACCTGCCCGACGGCGGGGGAGACCGAGATATCAACAAGCTCATCGCCCGTGGAGATTATCCCGACCACGGGCTTTTTGCGGCACTTGACCTCGGCCATGCCGAGCGCTGCAAGTGCGCCGATATCCTCGGCTCTGAGCGTGCGTCCGGCTTTTATAACGCATTTTCCCGGGAAAACATCGTCGCCCCTGAAAATGATGTTGTTTGCAGGCGCGGCGGGCTTTAGTATGCCGATCTCCTCGTTGCCGTAGCTTTCGCTGTGCTCTATCATGACAACGGCGTCGGCCCCACGCGGTATCTCGCCGCCTGTGGGGACATAGGCGCACTCGCCCTCGGATAGCTCCATCGAAGCGGGCATACCCATATTGACAATGCCCGCAAGCTTTAAAACAGCGGGCATGGAGTCTGAGCAGCCAAAGGTGTCGGACGCGCGCAGGGCGTAGCCGTCGACTGTGCTGCGGTCAAAGTCGGGAACGTATTCCCGCGCGATGATATCCTCAGCCAGCACCCTGCCGACAGCCTCGCCGATATTGAGTGTTTCAGTTCCCGGTCTTATGCCGGAAAACGCATTTTCGATTATTTTAAGTGCCTGTTCAGGCGTACATACGTTCAACATGCTTACACCATCGTTATAGCGTTTATGGGGCACCTGTCCGCGCACATGCCGCAGCCCATGCAGTTTTCCGTCTCGCTCAAAAACGCGAAGGTGTGTACATCACCCTGCACCCTCGGCTTTGAAAGGGCAAGCGCGTAGGTCGGGCAGGCCTCGATACACAGCATGCAGCCGGAGCACTTTGCAAGGTCAATGGACGGCGACTTCCACTTGGATTTGGGCGTTTTCTTTGCCGCGCGGCCATACTGGTCGAGCACCGCTTCCTTTTCGCAGATATTCGCGCAGTGCCCGCAGCTTACGCACAGGTCTTGGTCGACCTCACAATGCGTGTGCTCATTTTCGCGGCGGATGATTATGGCGCCCGCTGCGCACTTGTCGGCACATTCGGTGCAGTCAATGCAGTTTTCGTTGAAGGTGTAGGTCATATTCAGCTCCTTGATATCATGCTCACAGCGCCGATGGGGCAGTGCTGCACGCATTTTTCGCAGCCGATGCAAAGCTGCGGTTCGGCAAGATACGCATGAGTGTGCGTGTCGCCGTGATACTCGGGGCCGGTCAGCTCGAGCGCGTACATCGGGCAGTTTTCAACGCACAGGCTGCAGCCGGTACACTTGCTTGTGTCAAACTCCGGTATGCCCCAGTCCTCCCACGCGCAGGAGGTCATGACCTCTCCCGCACCGTTGAGAACAGCGCCGTGCTCGCAGAAATCCGCGCACAGCCCGCAGCTTACGCACAGGTCGGGGTCAATTTCGTGCTTTGCGTACATTTTGCCGCTTATCGCCTGCGTCGGACAAGCCGTGCTGCATGCGTCGCAGCCCTCGCATTTTGCTCTGTCAATACTGAATGCCATATCAGCCGCCTCCCACCGCGGGGACGAGGTAGAGCTCATCCCCGTCATTAAGCTTCGTCCTGAAGCTGACTTGCCGCCCGCCTATGGAGACAAGGCAGCCCTTGAGGTCTTTCATCGTAAGCTCCGTTTCCGGGTCGCGGCGCTTGACCTCATCCATGATTATCGGGAAAATATCCTTTACGCACGAGGCTTCTATCTGAAGCTCCTTAATGCCGCTGTCTATGCGGAACGTGCCGAAAAGCTTAACTGTAACCATCAGATTATCCTCATCTTTCTGAGCTTTTCCTCGCTCGGAAGTCCGTTTTTGTCCCAGCCGCGCGCCGAGTAGTATATCTTCTTCATCTGCTCGAGCGGAACAACGGTTGACGGGTCGTTCGGGTCCTGCGGAACATGGGTCAGCCGCTTGGGGAGCTTATCAGACTCCGCCGAAACGCCGAACTTTGCGTTCACGGCGCGCTCAACATTGTAGCTTCGCTCACCGGCGCGGATGAATTTTGCAAGATTGAGCTTCATGCCCGTTGCGTATTGCAGCGCCTTCGTGTGCGGAATGAGGAACAGGTGGAACGAGGCGACCTCGGGGAATTTGTTGAGTCCGCGGATAACGGGGCCGCAGTAGGGTGCTGCAACGTTCACTGTTTTTGAAATAAAGCTGTTTGGCTTTGAAATGAGGAACGACGGCAGCATCGCATACGACGTGAACAGGCACTGCCCGCACATTGAAACTGCCTCCATAACGTCCTGCATGAACATGCAGAGGTCTGCCTTGCCGTGCGGCGTCTGCGGGTCAATGTGCAGGCCGAGGTTTTCAAGCAGAACGAGGTAGCCGCCGTTTAGGTGACAGCCGCCGCGGTTTGAAACGGCATAGCCGAGACCCTGACCGACAGATCTTCTCGGCTCGTAGGCGGCAAGCTCCAGACCCTTGGAGTGGATGGCAAAATCCTTGCCGCCGTATTTTTCGCTCAGGCGCTTTGAACCCTCGGCAAGGTCGTTGCCTATGCCGCGCCTGAAGGCAATGTTCTCAATGGTTTTTGAGATGTTTGCCGTTTTGCCGAAGCTCAGGCCGTTTTTCCACAGTCCCTGCTCGTTTGCCTCCATTGCCCATGCAATGGTGCTTGCGGCGGAAATGGTGTCCATCCCGTATTCGTCAAGCTCATAGTTCCATTTGAGTATGAGCTCCATATTGCTGTTCATTATGCCGCCGCCGAGCAGGTCGAGCGTTTCAAGCTCCGGCCCCTTGACCTCGTGCCCGTCGACGTTTACCGTGCGCGCGCACTTTATCGGGCAGGACATGCAGCCCTTGTTTACGATGTTGTAGTCCTCGGCGAGCACTTCGCCGTTGACCTTGTCGAAGTCCTCAAACTGACCGGCGGAAAAGTTCTTTGTCGAAAGAATGCCGCGCACCTGCATGGGGCTTACAAGTCCGGCCGTGCCGAGCTTGGGAAGCTGATTGCCGGTCAGCGGATGCTTTTTGAGCGTATCCGTCCACTTCTGATACAGATGCTTTACCTTGTCAGGCTCGCGCACCATGACCTCGTGGTTGCCCGTTGCAACCATGCCCTTGAGGTTTTTCGAGCCGAACACGGCGCCGACTCCGGCGCGGCCTGCCGCACGCTCACCGCTTATGACCGCCGAGTATCTCACGAGATTCTCTCCCGCAGGGCCTATCGTCATTATGCCGCATTTTACGCGGCAGCCGCGGGCTTCATCCATGCGCTTTTGAAGCTCCTCCTGAGCCTCTGTAACCTTCATGCCCCACAGATTGCCCGCCTCATGGAAATAAAACTTGTCGTTTTTTATCTCTATCCACACGGGCTTTTCGGCCTTGCCGCGCACGATGAGCGCATCCATACCGGCGCGCTTGAGATAGTATCCGAAGTTGCCGCCGCAGTTGGAGCTTGTGGTTATGCCGGTCAGCGGCGACAGGGTGGAGATATTGAATCTGTTCGAGCACGGAGCGCCGGTGCCTGTCAGCGGCCCTGTTGTGATGACAATGAGGTTATCCTCGCCAAAGGGAGTTTCCTCGCCGGTGAAGTTATCGAACATTATTTTCGAGGCCATAGCCTTGCCGCCTATGTACTTCTCGCGATCCTCGTCCGACCAGGGGTATTCCGTGACCTCGCTTTTAATCAGGTCTATCAGCATGACCTTGCCCATGTATGCCGAGTAGTTTGTCATAATTATTTCCCCTTTATGAATGTTAAACAAATGTCTATTTCCATACAATATATTAATTATAATATAATTCTTTTATTAGTTAAAGAAAAATGTTGCACAATAGCGGTTCCATCAGCCCTATTCGGCGCTTTGCACAAATTCGTGGTGCAAAATTTGTGCATAATGCAGGTTTGACCGGGTATTAATTAGACATTATACTATACTCGAGGGTGGAGAATAGAAGAAAAAACGAAAAAAGTATAGTATGAGGAGTAATGTGAAATGAAAAAGTCAATTTCGCTGCTGCTTGCGCTGCTGATGCTTTGTTCATTATGCGCATGCACGAACACCGACGACCCCGCACCGAGCCAGGAGCCCGAGAGCAATGTCAAGATCGAGATCCTTCTCGAGCAGGATGACAGCATGCTCAATACCTACAGCCTGCTTGCCGTGAACGACGCTGCACCCTTTGCAGACGCAGACGGCAACGCCGTATCCGATGTTAAGCTCAACACCGTCGGCGCGGACGCGCTTATTAACTGGCTTCTTTCGGCCGACACCGTGAAGCTTGCCGCCGACTTCGGCTTTGAAGACTACGGCGAGTATCTGTTCTATGCGCTTGAGGGTGCGCCCGTGTCCACGGCCGATATCCCCAAGGCAACGGAGGAGACGAAGCTCATCCGCCTGTCTACCACCACATCCGTCAACGACTCCGGTCTTCTCGGCTACCTGCTGCCGATATTCGAGCAGGAGTACGGCTACACCGTTGAGGTGTTCTCAGCCGGCACAGGCAAGGCCATCGCAAACGCCAAGATGGGCAATGCCGACGCTATCCTTGTTCACGCAAAGGCACAGGAGGAGGCATTCATCGCAGAGGGCTTTGCCCGCGTAGTTGACGGCATGGATGCCGAGCGCCTTTCCTTCCTGTATAACTATTTTGTCCTCGTAGGTCCTGCGGATGACCCGGCAGACGTAAAGAATGCAGCCGACGTCAAGGCGGCATTCAAGGCCATTGCCGACGGTAAGTACACCTTCGTATCCCGCGGCGACGGATCGGGCACCCACACCAAGGAGCTTTCACTCTGGCCGGAGGAGCTTGGCATCACCACTGAGCAGGAGAGCTTTGCCGATTACGCCGAGTGGTATGTTTCCTCCAACGCCGGCATGGGCGTGTGCCTGACAATGGCAAACGAGCAGGGCGCATACCTGCTGTCCGACAAGGCGACCTTCCTTACCTTCCGCGCAGCAGACGGAGTTATGTAAGGCATGGAAACTGCTCTGCATAAGGCCATAGAGCTCATATTCTCCGGCAGCATGCTGCTGGAGGATATAACGCTCGTGACCCTGCGCATGAGCCTTGCAAGTTCACTTACGGCACTCCTTATCGGAGTGCCGTTTGGTGTACTGTTCGGCAGTGCGAGCTTTCCCGGGAAAAGAATACTGGTCGTATTAAACCGCACGCTCATGGGTCTGCCGCCCGTGGTCTGCGGACTTTTGTGCTATCTGATGTTCTGCGGCGTCGGGCCATTGCGCCATCTTCAGCTTCTTTACACGGTAAAGGGCATGGTCATAGCGCAGGTCATACTCATAACGCCCATCGTCATCGGCATGCTCGAGCCCTTCGTCGCGGGCATTTATCCCGATATCCGCGAAACGGCCAGGGGTCTTGGCATAAGCGGCGCAAAAACGCTGGGACTGCTCATAAACGAGAGCCGGTATCAGATAATATCGACCTACCTCATGGCGCTCTCGCGCGCCCTTGCCGAGGTCGGAGCGGTATCCATGGTCGGCGGCGCCATTGCATTTAAAACAAACGTCATGACAACGGCTATCATGAACTTCACGAACATGGGCAATTTCACGACGGCGCTGGCACTGGGCATAATTTTGCTCGGCATCTCGCTTGTTATTAACATCGCCGTGTCGCTCATGCAGGGGAGGGCGGATAAATGAAGCTTTCAAACCTGAAAAAGAGCTATGGCGGCAGATGTGTCCTCGATATTGACGTGCTCGAGCTGCAAGAGGGCAGGGTGTACGCCGTCATCGGAGCAAACGGCAGCGGGAAATCGACCCTTGCAAAGCTCATTGCAGGTGCAATTTTGCCTGACTCGGGCAAGATGGAGGGCTTTGACGGCAGTATAGGCTATATGCCGCAGAAAAGCTATGCCTTCCGCATGAGCCTTGAAAAAAACCTGCGCATAAACGGGCGTGATAACGACAGGATGCAAAGCCTCATGTCAGCGCTAAAAATTTCGGAGCTCGGCTCTGCCAAGGCAAAGAAGCTCTCCGGCGGCGAGACGGCGCGTATGGCGCTTGCGAGGCTGTTCATGCGTGATTACGATCTGTATATCCTCGATGAGCCGTGCTCTGCGATGGATATTGAGTCGACCCTGCTTGCCGAAAAGCTCATATCCGAGCACTGCAAGAGGCTCGGCTGCACGGTGCTTATAGTTACCCACTCTGTTTCGCAGGCGCAGCGCATTGCCGATGAGGTGCTGTTTATATCAGGCGGCAGGCTCATTGAACGCGCAGGCGCCCAAAAGCTCATATCCGCGCCCGAGTGTGAGGAAACCCGCCGCTTCCTTGAATTTTACGCAAAGTAAAGCCACGGTCAAATGACCGTGGCTTAAATTATTATTTTTTGAAGCTGTCCTTGAGCGCAACTGCGCGGTTAAAGACAAGATGCTCGGGGCTTGAATCCTTGCTGTCAACGCAGAAGTAGCCCATGCGCAGGAACTGGAACTGCGCCGGAGCGACGGCGTTTTCAAGCATTTTCTCAAGCTTGCAGCCTTTGAGCACTGTAAGCGACTCGGGATTGAGGCAGCTTATATAGTCCTTGTCGGCAGCGTCGGGGTCGGGGTCGGAGAACAGATTGCTGTACAGCCTTACCTCGGCGTCGGCGCAGTTATTTGCATCTACCCAGTGGATCGTTGCGCCCTTGACCTTGCGTCCGTCGGCAGGGTCACCGCCGCGGCTTTCGGGGTCGTAGGTTGCGAGGACTTCAACGATGTTGCCGTCATCATCCTTCACGCAGCCTGTGCAGGTGATAAGATACGCACCCTTCAGGCGGCACTCAGGGCCTTCCGGATACAGCCTCTTGTACTTGGGAACGGGAACTTCGAGGAAGTCGTCCGCCTCGATCCAGGCCTCGCGCGAGAAGGTGACCTTGCGCACGCCGGCCTCGGGATCGTTGGGGTTGTTCTCGATTTCAAGCTCCTCGCTCTGACCCTCGGGGTAGTTCGTTATCGTGAGCTTCACGGGGTTTAGAACCGCCATAGCGCGCTGAGCGTGGTCGTTTAAGTCCTCACGCAGGCAGTGCTCCAAAAACGCATACTCGACCGTACTCGGCATTTTCGCAACGCCTATCCTCTCGCAGAAATTGCGGATAGCGGCGGGCGTATAGCCGCGGCGGCGCAGGCCGCACAGCGTCGGCATACGCGGATCGTCCCAGCCGGAGACGAGGCCTTCCTCAACAAGGCGGCGCAGCTTGCGCTTGCTCAAAACGGTGTGGTTTATGCCAAGACGCGCAAACTCTATCTGTCTGGGCTTTGAGGGCACGGATACGTTGTTTATGACCCAGTCGTACAGCGGGCGGTGATCCTCATACTCCAGCGAGCACAGCGAATGCGTGATGCCCTCCAGTGCGTCCTGGATGGGGTGGGCAAAGTCGTACATGGGGAAGATGCACCACTTCGTGCCCTGGCGGTGATGCTCGATGTATCTGATGCGGTACAGCACGGGGTCGCGCATGTTGAAGTTGCCGGAGGCAAGGTC
>CAZWJM010000050.1:0-10268 GCA_964634435.1 uncultured Oscillospiraceae bacterium
AGGAAGTTCCGCAGGATATGATCCGCGCGGCCATCAGAAAGGCGACCTGCGCCGTTAAGATGGTTCCCGTGGTGTGCGGCACTTCGTATAAGAATAAAGGCGTGCAGAAGCTGCTCGACGCTATCGTTGAGTACATGCCCTCTCCGCTGGATATACCCGCTATCAGCGGCGTAAACCCCAAGACCGATGAGGAGGAGAAGCGCGAAGCGTCCGATGACGCACCGTTCTCCGCCCTCGCATTCAAGATCATGACGGATCCCTTCGTGGGACGTCTGAGCTTCTTCCGTGTCTATTCCGGCACGGTCGAGGCAGGAAAGACAGTCATGAACTCGTCCAAGGGCCAGCGCGAGCGTATAGGCAGAATTCTGCTTATGCACGCAAACCACAGAGAGGATCTTACCGTTGCCTACTCAGGCGATATCGCCGCCGCCGTCGGCCTTAAAAACACCACGACCGGTGATACGCTTTGCGACGAGAAGCATCCCATAATCCTTGAATCCATGGAGTTCCCCGAGCCCGTTATCCGCGTCGCTATCGAGCCCAAGACCAAAGCCGGTCAGGAGAAGATGGCTATCGCACTGCAGAAGCTGGCCGAGGAGGACCCCACCTTTAAGACCTACACCGATGAGGAATCGGGTCAGACCATAATCGCCGGCATGGGCGAGCTTCATCTTGAAATTATCGTTGACAGACTTCTGCGCGAGTTCAAGGTCGAGGCAAACGTCGGCAAGCCGCAGGTATCCTATAAGGAGACCATCACGCGCGAGGCGACGGTCGACACCCGCTATGCCCGTCAGACAGGCGGTAAGGGTCAGTTTGCACACTGTAAGATCATTGTCGAGCCTAATGAGTCCGGCAAGGGTTATGAGTTTGTAAACAAGATCACCGGCGGCGCTATCCCCAAGGAGTATATCCCCTGTGTCGATCAGGGTATCCAGGGCGCGATGCTCTCCGGTGTGCTTGCCGGCTATCAGGTCGTTGACGTTAAGGTCACGCTTATCGACGGCTCGTACCACGAGGTCGACTCGTCCGAAATGGCGTTTAAGATCTGCGGCAGCATGGCGTTCAAGGAAGCCTGCGCGAAAGCAGGCCCGACTCTGCTTGAACCTATTATGAAGGTCGTCGTAACGGCACCCGATGAGTATATGGGCGACGTTATGGGCGATATCAATGCAAGACGCGGCCAGATCGTCGGCTCGGACATCAGAAACGGCGCCGCGATCATCGAGGCAAACGTGCCTCTTGCATCCATGTTCGGATACGCAACGGATCTGAGAAGCAAAACTCAGGGCCGTGCTACCTACAGCATGGAACCCAGCCACTATGTCGAGCTTCCGAAGAATCTCCAGGAGACTCTTACAGGCACTCGCAAGGGCTGATACCATATAAGCAAGTAGTTCAATTAATCATTTGTATCAATTTACGGAGGTTATTATTATGGCAAAGCAGCAATTCGACAGATCCCTGCCCCACGTCAATATCGGCACCATCGGTCACATCGACCATGGCAAGACCACCCTTACCGCAGCTATCACCAAGTACCTCGCCCTGCAGGGCGGTGCAGAGTACACTGACTACTCTTCCATCGATAAGGCTCCCGAAGAGCGCGAGCGCGGCATCACCATCAACACCGCACACGTTGAGTACAAGACCGCAAATCGTCACTATGCACACGTTGACTGCCCGGGCCACGCTGACTATATCAAGAACATGATCACCGGCGCAGCTCAGATGGACGGCGCTATCCTCGTTATCGCAGCATCCGACGGCCCCATGGCTCAGACCCGCGAGCACCTTCTGCTTGCCCGTCAGGTTAACGTTCCTTCCGTTCTCGTATTCCTGAACAAGTGCGACCAGGTCGACGACGAAGAGCTCCTCGAGCTCGTCGAGATGGAAGTTCGCGAGCTGCTCGACTTCTACGGCTTCCCCGGAGACGACACTCCCATCATCCGCGGTTCTGCTCTTAACGCACTCGTTTGCGAGTCCAACGATCCTGCTGCTCCCGAGTATGCTTGCATCAAGGAGCTCATGGACGCAGTTGATACCTGGATCCCCACTCCCGACCGTAAGGCTGACCAGCCCTTCCTCATGCCCATCGAGGACGTCTTCACCATCTCCGGCCGTGGCACTGTTACCACCGGTCGTGTTGAGCGTGGCCGCGTCAAGGTTGGCGACAAGGTTCAGATCGTTGGCCTGAAGGACGAGATCGCAGAGACCACCGTTACCGGTACCGAGATGTTCCACAAGATCCTCGAGTACGCAGAGGCTGGCGACAACGTCGGTACTCTTCTCCGTGGTGTTGCAAAGAAGGACGTAGAGCGTGGTCAGGTTCTGGCAGCTCCCGGCTCCATCAAGCCCCTCACCAAGTTCACCGGCCAGGTTTACGTTCTGTCCAAGGACGAAGGCGGCCGTCACACCCCGTTCTTCAACAACTACCGTCCCCAGTTCTACTTCCGTACCACCGACGTTACCGGCGTCATCAACCTGCCCGAAGGCACTGAGATGTGCATGCCCGGCGATAACGTCGACATGAAGGTCGAGCTCATCACCCCGATCGCAATCGAGAAGGGCCTCCGCTTCGCTATCCGCGAGGGCGGCCGCACTGTCGGTTCCGGCGTTGTCATCGACGTTGAGGAGTAATTCCTGTTCGGTTTAGCATTTAGCTTAAATTTAGCACCCCCGAAGGAAACTTCGGGGGTGTTTTTAACGTATGGCGTGCATGAAGCCCGTGAGCTCGGCAGAGTGTATATCCCCGCCGATAACGCGCGTGCCCTTTATGTACAGCGTCGCGTACACGGTCGCATCCGAGCCCTTGTAGTTTCGCACCTCGTAGGTGTACTGGCGGCACTCAAGTCCCGAGTACGACGCAAAGTCATAGCCCTGCTGAGTCTGCATCTCGGCGTACTGCGCAAACACGCCGTCAAATGTGCGCGGCAGCAGAACCGTCTGCTCACTCTCTGTTTCGGGATCGATCTCCCAGCCGTATGAGGCAAGGTACTTTTCGCGTCCCGATAACTGCGAAACATCGAGCATGTCGCCAATGCTCAGTATGCTGCGCGGCGATGAGCACAGCAGCACTGCCGCAGCCATCATAACGCCCAGCGCCAGCAATAGCGCGACCGCCCGCCGCCGCGTCAGCTTTAAACATTTTGTAAACATATAAGTATATATACCTTTTCCTATTCAAAAAATCTATACGATGTGTTATAATAGCAAAGCGCTCAATGTGTTTTTTGCACACATAATACTATGCTCAGTTTGGTGATATTATGCCGCTTATGCGACTTGACAAATTGCTTTCCGAGACGACGGCCTACTCCCGCAGTCAGCTAAAGCAGATAATTAAAAACGGCGGCGTCACCGTCGATGGCCGAAGCGTCACAGCGCCGGAGGCAAAGCTTGACCCCGAGACGGCCGTAGTTACCCTAAACGGCGAAACGGTGCGCTACAGGAAGTTTTGCTACTACATGCTCAATAAGCCCGCCGGCATCCTCTCGGCGACGGATGATAAAAAGCAGAAGACCGTCATCGACCTTTTCCCGCCCGAAATCCGAAAGCGCAACATCTTTCCCGTCGGCAGGCTGGATAAGGATACGACGGGGCTTTTGATAATCACCGACGACGGCGACTTTGCCCACCGCGTCATTTCACCCAAGTCCGGCATAATTAAGACCTACCATGCTCAGACGACGGAGCCGGTAAACTCCGAGGATATCGACGCATTCCGAAAGGGAATAGTCCTTGCAGACGGCACGCAGTGCCTTCCGGCTGAGCTTGAAGCCCTGCCCGACGGTAGCTGCCTTGTGCGCGTGACGGAGGGGAAATACCATCAGGTAAAGCGCATGCTCGCTTCCCGCGGCAAGCCCGTAACGGCCTTAAAACGTCTCTCGATCGGCGGTCTGAAGCTTGATGAAAGCCTGAAATTTGGTGAATTCAGGGAAATTGGCGAAAATGAATTGTGCATTGTGAAATAAGCAAATATACCAAAAATCCACCCCTATTTTTGGTGATAATATCAAAAGATTTTTGCGTTTTTTAAAAATCTCACAAAAATCTGGCCGTTTTCTATTGAAAAACGCACAAAAAAGTATTATCATGTAGACAGCGTCGGATATTATCTATCGTTAAAATACCCATAGATTTCAGGGGAGGCCGCAGCGATGTCGAGCAGAATTTTTCAGAGCGTTATTATACAGATAAAAGAGTCCACCGACAGATGCATTGGCATCATTGATGAGCAGGGCTTTGTCATAACATGCAGCGAGCTTGCGATGATTGGCTCGCGTCTCGATGATTTTTCGAGTCTTAATTATGACTTCTCCGAACCCGTGTTCGTAAGCGGCGTTCGCACATATAAGGTGCTCAGCACGAGCACGCGCTTTGACTATGCTGTTTTCGTTGAAGGCTGCGACGAGATGGCCCGCATGGCCTGTATGCTCGCCGCTATCGCATTCAACGAGGCAAAGCTCAATTACGAGGAAAAGTATAATAAGGCCGCCTTCCTGAAGAATATAATATCCGATAACATTCTCCCCGGCGACGTATATGTAAGAACCAAGGAACTGCACTTTGCTCCCGATGTCCCGCGCGCGCTTCTGCTCGTGCGCCAGGTCGAGAGATCCGACGTTGCCTGCGTCGAAGTCCTGCAGAGCCTTTTCCCCGATAAGCAGCATGACTTCGTCATCAGCATGAATGAGGCGGATATCGTCGTCATTAAAGAGCTCCCCGGCGGCGATGACAGCGCCGAGGTCAAGATGGTGGCTGAAAATATCGAAGCTGTGCTGCGCAGCGAGCTTCAGATAAAATGCATCATCGGCATCGGCACGACCGCTTTCCACCTGCGCGAGCTTGCCGACCGCTATAAGGAAGCGCAGATAGCCATCGATGTCGGCAAGGTGTTCGATGCGGAGAAGAACATCATAAGCTACGAAAATCTCGGCATCGGCCGAATCATATATCAGCTCCCGAACACCCTGTGCGAGATGTTCCTAAACGAGGTGTTCAAGAAAAACCCGCTTGAGACTCTGGATGAGGACACGCTTGAGACGATAAACAAGTTCTTTGAAAATAACCTCAACGTCTCTGAAACCAGCCGCAAGCTGTATGTCCACCGCAACACGCTGGTCTACCGCCTTGAGAAGATCAAGAAGATAACCGGCCTTGACCTGCGGGAGTTTGACCATGCGATAGTATTCAAGGTCGCGATGATGGTCAAGCAGTATCTTGATTCAACGGGCAACGGCATGCGCTGAGCGCGGGAGCGCTAAAGATATCCCTTAGGAGGAAAATATCACATGGTTCAGATGAACAATGTCACGATGGTCTACGGCAACAGCAATGTCGCCGCGCTCGATAACCTGAGCCTCACCATTAACGAGGGCGAATTTGCCTTCCTGGTGGGCCCCTCCGGTTCGGGCAAGACGACTATAATCAAGCTGCTGACGGGCGAGATCATGGCCAGCGAAGGCGAGGTCATCGTAAACGGTTTCGATATGAATAAGCTCAAGCGCCGCAAGATGCCGCAGATGAGAAGGACCCTCGGCGTCATCTTCCAGGACTTCAGGCTTATCGATAAGATGACGGTGTACGATAACGTCGCCTTTGCCATGCGTGTTGTCGGCGCAAGCACGAAGCAGATACGCGAGCGTGTGCCCCGCGTTTTGGAGCTTGTCGGCCTTGAAGGACGCGAAAAGCGCCTTCCGGCGGAGCTTTCCGGCGGCGAGCAGCAGCGTGTTGCCATCGCAAGGGCGCTTGTCAATAACCCCACCATGATAATCGCCGACGAGCCTACGGGCAACCTCGACCCCGTGCGCAGTCTTGAGCTTATGCTCCTGCTTGAGAAGATAAACGAGATGGGCACCACGATCCTCGTGGTAACTCACGAAAAGGAACTGGTCAATGCTTTCTCCAAGCGCGTCATCGCTATCGACGGCGGCCACCTGATCAGCGACGGAATGGACGGGTACTATAGCTATGAAGTTGAATAAATACGGATATCTCATAGGCGAGGGCTTTCGCAATATCTTCACCCACGGCTTTATGTCCTTTGCCTCTGTAACGATAATCATCGCCTGCCTTATCGTCATGGGCAGCTTCACCCTCCTCGATATAAACATAAACACTATCATCGAGGATATCGGAAACCAGAATCAGATCCTTGCGTATGTCGATGAGGATATGACGGCGCAGGAGGCCTCCGCGCAGATACAGACGAAGCTTGAAGCGCTCGATAACGTCGCGGATGTCGACTTTATAAGCCGCGCCGAGGCGAGGAAGACCTTCATTGAGGAATATGATGCAAGCCTCGTCGAGGGTCTTGACGATGAGACCTTCCGCCACCGCTTTGTCATCCAGCTTGTCGACCTGAGCCTTATGGACGCAACGCAGGAGGCAATATCGAATGTCGACGGCATCGTAAAGGTGAACGCGCCGACAGAGTATGCAGATAAGTTTATCTCCGTGCGCAACGTCGTAAGTGTCGTGTCGCTGGTGCTTATAGCCATACTCGGCTTTGTGTCGCTGTTTATCATGAGCAATACAATTAAGCTTGCCACCTATGGCAGACGCGAGGAGATAGCCATCATGAAGATGGTCGGCGCGTCAAACGGCTTTATCAGGGCACCCTTCATCGTTGAGGGCCTTGTCCTCGGTCTTGTCGGCGGCGGACTTGCATTCCTTGCGGAGTTCGGCCTTTATAAAGCGCTGGAGACCAAGGTCGCGGAGAGTCTTGCGATATCGTTTATCGAGATCGTACCCTTTGCGGATGTGTGGGCGGTCGTGCTCATAGCGTTCCTCGCGGTCGGCGTGCTCGTGGGCGCAGTCGGCGGCGTGATAGCCATCAGAAACTACCTCAAGGTGTGATAAAGCAATGAACAGACGAATACTTGTATCGATATTGGCAATAATTCTTGTCATTACAATGGTGCTCAGCCTTGTGCTGACCATGATCCCCGTAAGTGCAGAGGGGCTTAACGAAACGGCGGCTGCTGCGATGCGGCTCGTCTCATAAAGAATATCAGCTTGACTGGCGGCCAACCGGCTGCCAGTCAAACGCAGTATATAGCGAAAGGAGACAGTGCATGGAAAACAGACAGCGCCCGTCGTTCGGCAGAAAATTTAAGCTTGCGCACCTTATAATTGTGGCCGTTGTTGTCATGATAATAACTGCCGCGGCGACGTATCTTCTGACCACCGGCGGCCTTGGCTCGCAGCAGTATTTTCAGGATGCCAAGGACCTTGTTGAGATAGAAAAGATAATCGACGAAAACTACATTGGCGATGTCAGCCACGAAACGCTTTATAATGCCGCGGCCACGGCAATGGTGCGCAGCATCGACGATAAGTGGAGCTATTACATGAGCCAGGAGGAGTATGCGGCCTATAAGCTGTCGGCGGCCAATGAATATGCCGGCATAGGCGTCAGCATAAAGCTCACGGATAAGGGCGAGTTTGAGATAATGTCCGTTGACGAGGGAACGCCCGCGGCGGATGCAGGCCTGAGCGTGGGGGACAAGATAGTCTCTGTCGACGGCGAATCTACCGAAGGCCTCACGACGGTGGAGCTCCAGGAGCTTATCCGCTCAAAGCTCAATAAAAACTTCCCCCTGGGCATCGAAAATGAAAAGGGCGACCTTTCAACAGTGACCCTCTCGTGCGAGGTCATATATAAAAACCCCATATCCTCGCAGATGCTTCAGGATGATATCGGCTATATAAAGATCGCAAACTTCGAGGCCGGCTGCAGCGAAAGCACCATCGGCGCTATCGAAAAGCTCACGGCCGAGGGCGCAAAGTCATTCATCTTTGACGTGCGCGATAACCCCGGCGGCCTTGTGAGCGAGCTTGTGAGCCTGCTGGACTATCTCCTGCCGGACGGTGACCTGTTCGTCAGCGTCGACAAAGCAGGGAAGGAGACCGTAAAGTCCTCCGATAAGATTTGCCTGAGCGCAAAGATGGCCGTTTTAGTAAACGAAAACAGCTACAGCGCGGCAGAGTTCTTCGCCGCTGCCCTTCAGGAGTATGATTGGGCGACAATCGTCGGCGCACATACGACGGGCAAGGCCCGCAGCCAGGTGACGATCGAGCTCGATAACGGCGGCGCTGTGCATATATCCACCCACAAATACCTCACGCCCAAGCGCGTCGACCTTGCCGACGCCGGCGGCATAAAGCCCGATATCGAGGTAAATAACACCGACACCGAACCCAAGGCACAGCTCAATGCGGCCATCAAGGCGCTGAGCTGATGATTCAATAAAGGAAAACAATTTAAAGGAGAGCTGAGTAATGGCTACCGAAAACAGATTTAAAATGAGTCAGGAGCGTCTTGAGGCGCTCAAAAAAGAGCTTCTGTATCTTGAGACCGATAGGGCCAAGGAAGTTGCAGAGCAGATAAAAGAAGCGCGCAGCTTCGGCGACCTTTCCGAGAACAGCGAATATGACGAGGCAAAGACCGAGCAGGGCAAGCTGTATTCCCGCATTGCCGAGCTCAAAAGCCTTATCGAGAACGCCGAAATAGTCGAGAAGGTTGACACTGACATGCGCAAGGGCGCAGTCACCCTCGGCAGCACCGTCAAGGTACGCGACCTTGACGAGGGCTATGAGGAGGAGTACACCATCGTAGGCTCGCAGGAGGCAAACCCCATGGAGGGCCGCGTTTCCGACGATTCACCCTTTGGCCGCGGCCTGTATGGTCACGTCGTGGGCGAGAAGATCAAGGTCGACGCACCTGTAGGCGAGCTGCATTTTGAGATAATTTCTGTTGAAAATAACTGATTGGAGAAATATATGAGCGAGAACAAGATAAACGAGACTGCCGCTCCCGAGCAGGAGCTGAGCGAACTTCTTCAGATAAGACGCGATAAGCTCAAGGCTCTGCAGGACGAGGGACGCGACCCCTTTACCCAGACGAGATTCGTAAGAAGTGCATATTCTGCCGAAATCAAGGCCGATTTCGAGGCTTTTGACGCAAAGCCCGTGCAGGTCTGCGGCCGCATCATGTCCAAGCGCGGCATGGGCAAAGCAATATTCTGCCACATAAAGGACGACCGCGGCAATATCCAGCTTTACATCCGCAAGGACGCTGTCACCGAGCAGGAGTTTGCCGACTTCCGCAAGTACGATATCGGCGATATCATCGGCGTCTCCGGCTACGTCTTCAAGACCAAGACCGAGGAGATCTCCGTCCACGTCGAGGCAGTCACGCTGCTGTCGAAGAACCTGCGCCCTCTGCCGGAGAAGTTCCACGGCATGACCAACACCGAGCTCAAGTACCGCCAGCGCTACGTTGACCTCATCATGAGCGATGACAGCCGCCGCAATTTTGAGATACGCTCAAAGTTTATAACCTATGTCCGCACCTTCCTCGATGGCCGCGGCTACATGGAGGTCGAGACTCCTGTACTTAACACCATCTCCGGCGGCGCGACTGCACGTCCGTTCATAACGCACCATAACACCCTCGACATTGACCTCTACCTTCGCATTGCGACCGAGCTCAACCTCAAGCGCCTTATCGTCGGCGGCATCGAGCGCGTGTACGAGATAGGCCGTATCTTCCGCAACGAGGGTATGGACACGAAGCACAATCCTGAGTTTACGACCGTCGAGCTGTATCAGTCCTATGCCGATTTTAACGACATGATGGATCTGTTCGAGGATCTGCTCTCCGGCGCTGCAAAGAGCATCCTCGGCTCTTACCAGTGCTCCTGGCAGGGCTTTGACGTTGACCTCACCCCGGGCTGGGAGAGGCTCACCATGGCCGAGGCTGTCAAGAGACATGTCGGCGTTGACTTCATGGCAATCGAAAGCGACGCGGAGGCAGTTGCCGCTGCAAAGGCCGCCGGCGTCGATATGGACAAGGTCGAGCCCACCTGGGGCCACGCCCTGTACGAGAGCTTTGATCAGCTCGTCGAGGAAAAGCTCATCCAGCCGACCTTCATCACCATGCATCCTGTCGATGTTTCTCCGCTGGCAAAGCGCTCACCCAAGGACCCGCGCCTGACCGAGCGTTTTGAGCTGTTCATCTGCCGCAGTGAGATGGGCAACGCCTTCTCCGAACTCAACGACCCCATCGATCAGAAGCAGAGATTCCAAAAGCAGGTCGAGCTTCGCGCCAATGGCGACGATGAGGCCGGCATGATGGATGATGACTTCATAAATGCGCTTGAATACGGCATGCCTCCCACGGGCGGCCTCGGCATCGGCATCGACCGCTGCGTCATGCTGCTGACCGGCGCGACCTCCATCCGCGACGTCCTGCTGTTCCC
>CAZWJM010000051.1:0-9796 GCA_964634435.1 uncultured Oscillospiraceae bacterium
GACCAGCGCCACGGTTTCCTGCGCGCCCTCGAACCGGGCGACCGCAAAAAACGTATACGTAGGTGCGTCAAAGCGCCTTTAAAAAATCGCCTTTAAAATCAGTCGAGGCGGAAGGCGTTGCCGTCCTTATCCTGGAAGTACTGATTTGCGTAGTTGTTCTGGATGCAGCGGACGACCTTGGTGAGGATGTCGCAGGTCGGGGTGGGGATGCCCAGCTCTTTGCCGTACTCGGCGATCTTGCCGTTGAGCACGCCGATCTCGGTCTGACGCTGATGGAACAGTGCGTCCTGGCACATGGAGGGGTAGTAGTCGGCGATGTTGGTGACGATGTCGGCATGGTCGTGAGCAATGAACTCGTCAGCATCCATGGGAACGCCCTTTGCGGTTGCGACAGCGCAGGTCTCGCGGATGACGCCGTGGAACAGCTCCTGACCTGCGGGGTCAGCCTCGACCTCACCGATCTTCAGACGCAGAACTGCGCAAACGGTGTTGACGGTTGCGTTGACGCAGACCTTTTTCCAGATGAACTTGTAGATATTGTTGTCGGTGCCCGGCTCGCCATCGCGCCAGTATGCATCGCAGCCGCCATCGCGGTAGCACTTGAGCATCTCAGCACATGCAGCGTCGGTAAGCTCGCTTCTGACAGCGCCGCCGAAGTTCATCTGAACGCCGCCTGCGGGGGTGGAGACGCAGTGGCCGGGCTCGGGCAGTGCGGTGCCGAGAACGCCGGAGCCGATGACGCAGCGATCCTTCGGGAAGACCTTGAAGAGGTTATCGTCGTTGCCCAGGCCGTTTATCAGGGAAACTGCGACGGTGGTGTCGCCCACGACGGGCAGGGAGTCCTGGATTGCCTGCTCGAGCTGAGTAGCCTTGGTCATGTAGATGATGACGTCGACCTTGCCCTCTGCCTCGGCTGCTGCCGCGGAGCTGGTGTAGGTACGGAAGCCCTTGAGGTTGTAGTTATAGTCGGTGTAAGCGCCGTTCTCTTCCTGGTGGATGGTGAAGAGCATGCCGTCCTCGGCGACCTTCTTCATATGTGCCTCATAGCGGTCGATGAGTATCATGTCTGCGCCGCCCTTTTTGAGGTAAGAAGCAAAAACGCTGCCTGCTGCGCCGGAACCGTACATTGCAATTTTCATTTTATTCGATCTCCTTTATGTTATTTGGAATATTGTTTGTCATAGTTATGCTGCATTGTGAGTATCATGAGGGTCATGGCCTCATTGACGGGGGTGGGGATGCCGAGCTCGCGGCCATAGCGGACTATGGCGCCGTTTAAAAGCTCGACCTCGGTCTGCCGCTGGTGGATGAGCACATCCTGCGCCATGGAGGGATAATACTTTGCAAAGCCCTCCTTCAGACGCTCAAGCTCGACGAGCATCTCCTCCCACAGGTCAACGCCCGTGAGCGCCTTTGCGACCGCACAGCCCTCGGCCCACACCTTTTTGATGAGCTCGCGGCCGGTTTCACAATCGAGCAGCGGGCCGACCTTCAGCCGCGTGAGTGCCGAAAGTGTATTGTAGCCGCTGTTGGAGATGGCTTTCTTCCACACGAAGGGGCGGATATCCGCTTCAAAGCTCGTCAGGCAGCCGCCGTCGCAGAAGCACTTTTCAAGCGCCTTGCCGGCCTTTTCGGAAAACGCATCGTTTTCCGCCGCGCCGAAGCGCATGATGACGCCGCTTTCGGGCTTGGATACGCATTTGCCGGGCTCGGGAAGCTCCGTGCCGATGGTGCCGAAGCCGTAGAGGATGCGGTCGGCGGGGACATACTTTTTGAGCACGTCATCGTTGCCGATGCCGTTTTGGAGCGATACGACCGTCGTCTCCTCGCCGATGCAGGGCATGACGGAGGGCATGATGCCGTCGGTCTGCGTGGCCTTGACCATGAGGATGACCATATCCATAACGCCGATCTCCTCGGCAGAATACGCGGTGTGAAATCCGGTGAGGATCTCTTCACCGGCGGGGCTTACAAAGGTCAGGCCGCGCTCTGCGACCGTGTCCATATGTGCCTTATAGCGATCGACGAGCCAGAGCTCGGCGCCGCCTTTTTTCAGGTATGCTGCGAAAACGCTTCCGGCCGCGCCGGAGCCTATCATAGCTATCTTCATTATTATTACCTAAACTTGTTCCTTTGATAAACACCACCGGCTGGGCCGGTGGTGTTCTGTTTTGAGCCTGATTACTCGATCTCTGCCTTCTTGGCCTTCTCGAGTGCCTTGACCTTGGGGATGCCCCAGATCAGCACGGGGATGAAGATGACGAGGATCGCGTAGTAGCCATCGTAGCCGTAAGCGTACTTGATGATGTTGCCGAGGCCCAGCAGGGACAGGGCAAAGCAGATGCCGATGACGACACAGCCGACGATAACGCCGCGGATCTTTTCGCTCTTGATGGTATTGGGGAAGCAGTGACCCTGGAAGCGCTGGATCATGGTGAAGACCAGGGTGACGCTGGTGGAAACGAATGCGCTGAACAGCAGGATGCTGAAGATGGCCATGAGCCACTTGATGCCGACGAGGGTCAGAACCGTCTGGTTGGGGATGCCGGAAGCTGCGGTGGTGAAGCCGGCAACGCCGCCTGCCTGCAGGGAGGCCAGCAGCGGGTACCAACGGCAGAGCATTGCAGCGGAGGCTGCCAGTGCAAGGCCGTTCATGAGCCAGCCGAGGATGTTTGCGCGCTTGATGCCCTTGAGGGTCAGGCCTTCGCCTGCTGCGATCATTGCGGGGATGGATACGCACTGGAATGCTGCGTAAACAACGATGCCGAGGAATGCTGCCTTCAGAGGCTCATCGGTGTATGCTGCGGGCTGGAGGCTGTTTGCAGCCAGGAGCTCTGCGGAGATTGCGTCAAAGTCGGCGGTGAAGCCTGCGATGACGACGACTGCGGTGGAAATGAGGATTGCGATGGACAGAACGGTGGATGCTGCAACAACGAGCTTAACGCCGAAGATCGACAGGATGATGAGGACTGCAACGACCAGGAGGTTAAACAGAAGCTTGTTTGCAGTGACGGAATAGTCAACACCGAAGAAGTTTGCGAGAACTTCGCCTGCGCCTGCAACTGCTGCCGCGACGGCTGCCAGCAGGATGACGATATAGAATATCTCGAAGAAAACTTCCATCCAGGGCTTCGGATACAGAGCCGAGAAGGTGTCCTTGTAGTTGGTAAAGCCGTTGAGCTTTGCAAACTTCATGACGACGTACATGCAAAGCGCAAGAATGCCCATTGCAATTATGGGGAAGACGACGGCCATCCAGCCGTACTGAGAGAAGTAGTTAACTACCTGGTTACCGGAGGCGAAACCGCCGCCGACGTGGGTGCCGAACCACACGGATGCGACTGTAAACGCGGCCGCCCATGTGCCCTTGGCTGCTTTGTTGTTCATGGTGATTCTCCTTTTTAGTCTCTACTTATTTAATAAGTTCTATTAACACTCCCCGTCCCGCGTGAGCGGCTCCTCAACCGCCCGGCGGAAGCTCGGGAAAAATGTTCGATTGTTAAAAGCGAAACAAAACCCCGCCGTCTCATAAGGAAGAGCTTATAAAACAATTCCTTGAACAGCGGGGCTTTGATGGAGAGAAAGAGGTTTCCGCCTACGCTCTGACGGAATTGTTTATTTTGCGTGTATGTTTCTTTTGTGTGTGATTATTCTACATCCCGCATTTCGATTGCGTCAAAAAATGTGCCGATAATTTTTATTTTCGCCGCATGTCAAAATTCAAACGAATTCACAATTTGTCCATTTTAATCGTTTTGAATCAAAATTATTTAAAATTTTTTCAAAATTAATTCACAAAAATGAATTTAATGTGAAATCAACACTTTTTGCACCCGTAGGGGATGTTTGTGGCAGAAAATTGTTCTGCGCAAGAAAATGTGCAATTGCGAGGCTTTGCGGCATTTTTAACACACTAATTGCACTGTTTTATGTGCAATTGACGCAATTGTATCAATTGGTAACGCTAAAGAATTGACAAAGTGCGCGCATCATGATATTATAGGTAGGCAAGCTTGGCTATACCACAGAAAATTTTATTTACAGGGGGAATCCACCTATGGCTAAAAGACCTAATATCCTTGCCCTGGCTTCAAAAATAAGCCTTGAAAGCCTCACTTATACCGGCATCACCTACAATGATCCCGAGTATAAGATCCTCGAGCCCATCGTCGATGACGATATGTGCTCTGTCATGATGCACATGCGTCTGGAGACCGACCGCACTCCCGAAGATATCGCAAAGCGCTGCCACAAGCCCCTCGACTTCGTTCAGGAGCAGCTTGACAAGCTCTTTGCCCGCGGCGTCATCCGTACCCGCAAGAACGCTGAAGGCGTTGAGTGCTACTACTACCCCATCTGGGTGCCCGGCATCATGGAAGGCATCCTCGGCATCAAGGAAAACTGCGACAAGTACCCCATCGTAGGCGATTGCTTCGAAGAGTACACCCGCAAGAGAGTTTCCATGCTCGCTCCCGTTCTCGCAAACGGCACGACCGGCATCATGTTCATGCGTGTTATGCCCGTCATGAGCGCAATCGAGAATAACTCCAGAGCCGCCTCCTACGACGAGATCACCACCCTTATCGAGAAGGCTGACTACATCTCCGTCGGCGCTTGCTCCTGCCGTCGTTCCCGTCGTCTGATGGGCGAAGGCTGCGGCCACCTCGAAGAGGATATGTGCATGTACCTCGGCGATAACGCCCGTACCTTCGTTGCAAACGGCAACCATCGTCATGTCACCAAGGAAGAGGCTTACGAGATCCTCAAGCGTGCTGAGGACAACGGCCTTGTCCACGAGATAAACCAGACCCCCGGCTTTGAAGACACCACCGCTATCTGCAACTGCTGCGGCTGCTCCTGCTTCGGTCTGCGTATAGCTGAAATGTTCAACTCCGGCGCCGGCATCCGCTCCAACTTCGTTGCCCGCGTCAACAAGGAAAACTGCGTCGCCTGCGGCCAGTGTGTTGAAAACTGCCAGACCAACGCTCTGCGCCTCGGTCAGAAGTGCAGCACCGTCGATCCTCACGTCTCCGACGCTTACAGAAACGACCGCGAGATCCCCTGGGATCCCAAGTCCTACAACGTCGAGTACCGTACCACCAGAAAGGACGTCATGGAAAGCGGCACCGCTCCCTGTAAGGCATCCTGCCCGGCACACGTTCCCGTACAGGGCTACATAAAGCTCGCCGGCGAGGGTCGTTATGCAGAGGCTCTTGAGCTCATCAAGAAGGAGAACCCCTTCCCCGCAATCTGCGGCCGTATCTGCAACAAGCCCTGCGAAGCAGCCTGCACCCGTAACACCATCGACTCGGCAGTCGCAATCGACGATATCAAGAAGTTCATCGCAGAGAAGGATCTTGACTCCAAGACCCGCTTTGTTCCCAAGATGCTCAACCAGATCGGCAGACCTTATCCCGAGAAGATCGCCGTCATCGGCGCCGGCCCCTCCGGCCTGAGCTGCGCATACTACCTGGCAGTCAAGGGCTACTCCGTCACCGTATTCGAGAAGGAAAAAGAGCTGGGCGGTATGCTCACCCTCGGTATCCCCTCCTTCCGTCTGGACAAGAAGGTCATCAATGCTGAGATCGACGTCATCCGTGAGCTCGGTGTCGAGTTCAAGACCGGCGTTGAGGTCGGCAAGGACGTAACTCTCGACGCTCTGCGTGCAGAGGGCTACAAGGCATTCTACCTCGCAATCGGCGCATCCGCAGGCAAGGCTGTCGGCTGCCCGGGCGACAATATGCTTGGCGTATTCACCGGCATCGACTTCCTGCGCGCTGTCAACCTCGGCGAGAAGCCCGAGATCGGCAAGAAGGTCGCAGTTATCGGCGGCGGCAATGTCGCAATCGACGTTGCACGCGCAGCCATCCGCCTCGGCGCTGACACCACCATCGTCTACCGCCGTGACCGTGACGCAATGCCCGCTGCCGACGACGAAGTCGAAGAGGCAATCGAGGAAGGCGTCAAGTTCATGTACCTGGCAGCTCCCGCAGAGATCACCGGCGAGGGTAAGGCTCAGGCACTGAAGGTCGAGATCATGGAGCTCAAGGACGGCAAGCCCGTCGGCACCGGCAAGTTCGAGACTCTCGAAGTTTCCGCTGTTATCTCCGCAATCGGTCAGGAAATCGTCATGGGTGGCATCGAAGGCATCGAGACCGGCGCAAAGGGTGCTGTCAAGGTCGACAAGTTCCTGCAGACCACTGCTGCTGACGTATTCGCAGGCGGCGACCTCGTCACCGGACCTAAGTTCGCTATCGACGCTATCGCAGCCGGTAAGGAAGCAAGCATCTCCATCCACCGTTACGTCCACGAGGGTCAGACCCAGTTCAACGGCCGTGACTGGCGTGAGTACAAGGCACTCGACACCAGCACTGTCGGCGTTGCAGTTGACGGTTTCGACACCGCTCCTCGTCAGAAGGCCGCCGGCGGCTCTGCCAAGGAAGCAAAGAAGACCTTCGAAGACCTCAGAGGCGTTCTCACCGAAGAGCAGATCAAGAAGGAAGCTGCCCGCTGCCTGGGCTGCGGCTGCGTCGTCATCGACGAAGACCTCTGCATCGGCTGCGGCATCTGCACCACCAAGTGTAAGTTTGACGCAATCAGCCTCGAGAAGACCATGGACGTCTGCGGTACTCCGTACTTCAAGACCCTCCTGACCGCTGTCGGCAATGCTCCCGCAGCAGCCTCCCGCCTCGTAAGCAAGAAGATCCTGAAGAAGTAATGCACGAGATAGGAGTAGTTAGGCAGGTCCTGCGCACGATCGAGGACTTTGCAAAGGAAAACGATGTTAAGCAGATAGACGAGCTGGTGCTTGATGTTGGCGAGCTTTCGCTTATCATCCCGCAGTACCTTGAGGATATCTATCCCGCCGTTGTTAAGGACACCATCCTTGAAAACACGAAGCTTATCATCAACATGGTTCCCGGTCTTGCCGAGTGCGACGACTGTGACGAGATATTCAATGTTGTCGAGCATGAGGGCTATTGCCCCAATTGCGGCAGCTTTGAAAAGACAGTTCTCTCGGGCAAGGATTTCACGATACGCGAGATCCACGTTCCCGAGGACGAAGAGTAATACCCGGGAGGGAGTCATGAGGCATCATGGCTCCCTCTTTTGCATGGAGGAGCATCTTATGGAGCTGTATACGAACGCAAAATTCATATCCTGCGAAAAGGATAACCGCATCTATTCCGCGATGGTCGTG
The DNA here is from genome assembly GCA_964634435.1 of uncultured Oscillospiraceae bacterium. GTDB lineage: Bacteria > Bacillota > Clostridia > Oscillospirales > Oscillospiraceae > F23-B02. Next base: position 7,202 of record CAZWJM010000051.1, read on the forward strand.
AAAAACGGCCACATTGCATGGCTCGGCGACGAGAAAAGGCTTCCGCCGCAGTATTATGGCTGCAAGGTCATTGACCTCGGCGGCGCGACGGTCACGCCCGCGTTTGGCGATACGCACATGCACTTCGGCTCGCTGTGCGTGTTTGAAAACACCTTCTACCTCATGGACGCGAAAAACTTCGACGAGGCAAAGGCCGCCGTGCGAAAATATGCCGACACGCATAAGAAAAACAAAATACTCATGGGCTACGGCTGCACGGCAAACACCGTCGCAGAGCACCGCCTGCCCGAGAGACGCGACCTTGACGAGTGGACCGACAGGCCGCTTATCATCATGAAATACGACGGACATGCCGCCGTGTGCAACAGCGCCATGCTTGCGCTCATGTCCGACAAGGTAAAATCAGACCCCGGCTGCAATGCCGAGACCGGATGGCTGTATCAGTCTGCGTTTTATAACGGCGTAAACGAGGCCACCGCGTTCATCCCGACGATGGACATCATCCGTGGGCTTGCCGGCGGCGCCGAGTACCTCGCCTCGGTCGGCATCGGCCTTGTGCACACCGTCGAGGGCGTGGGCTTTGCAAACGACCTCGATATCGACATGATAAATATCCTCGCGCCCGGCCTGCCGCAGGCCTTCCGCATCTTCTTCCAGACCATGGACCTCAAGGCCGTCAAAAAGCACGGCTTTAAGCGCGTCGGCGGCTGCTTCAAGCTCGCGCTCGACGGCTGCTTCGGCTCGGAGGACGCAGCGCTCAGGGAGCCTTACGCAAACGACCCGACAAACTACGGCGTGCTCAACTACCCGCAGGAGCGCGTGAACGAATTTGCCATCGGCGCAAACCGCGAGGGCTGGCAGATAACCATGCACGCGATAGGCGACGCGGCAGTCGAGCAGTGCATCACGGCTTACGAGGCCGCCTATGCCGACAAGCCCTGGGACGATGCGCGGCATATCATGATCCACACCTGCCTTGCAAGCGAGGAGCAGCTTGCGCGCGCGGCGAAAATAAAGCTGTGCATCGCGGCGCAGTCGCCGTTTATCTACTGGAAGCAGGAGCCGGACGAGTACCTGTGCTCCGTCCTCGGCCGTGAGCGCACCGACAGGCTCAATGCCCTCGGCACTATGCACCGCCTCGGCCTTGTCGTCGGCGACGGCTCCGACGGCCCGTGCACGCGCCCGCAGCCGCTCTACGGCATGGCCTGCTCGGTCAATCACCCCACGGAGTCCGAGCGCATATCCCGCCTCGATGCACTGCGCATGATAACGGCAAATCCCGCCTACATGAGCCACGAGGAGGATAAGCGCGGCACCCTCACCGTCGGCAAGATAGCCGACTTCGTCGTCCTCGGCAACGATCCCCTCACGGCGGAGGATATCGCCGGGATAGAGGTTCGCGCGCTGTATCTGCACGGCAAAAAGCACGTTGCGGAAAAGACCGGCGTTGCAAAGCTTCTCTGGCGCGCGATAACAAAGCGCATAACGCAGAAGGAATACATATGAAGCCCCACAAAAAACGCAAAAGCTCACAAAGCAATATCCCGTTTATCGCCGCGTCCCTCATTGTGGGCGCGGCCTGCGGGCTTATGATAGCCGCCGTGTGCTTTGACGATGACCTGCCCTTCGGGCAGTTCATGATACGCCTGGGCATCGGCATCATCGTAATGTACCTTGCCGCGATAGTGCAGATAGTCATCCACGAGGGCGGGCACTTGCTGTTCGGCCTCATGAGCGGATACAAATTCGTGTCCTTCCGCGTGCTCAGCTTCATGCTCGTGCGCGTTGACGGCAAAATGCAGTTTAAGCGCATGTCCATCGCCGGCACAGGCGGGCAGTGTCTGCTCGACCCGCCGGATATGGTCAACGGCCGCCTGCCGTACGTTGCGTATAATTTAGGCGGCGTTATACTAAACCTCGTGACGGCGGCGATATTCGGTGCCATCGCGCCGGCTTTGCGCGGGCATGACCTCGCGTTTCTCGTGTTCTGCATGCTCGCTGTCATCGGCGTTGCCTTTGCGGTGCTCAACGGGCTTCCGATAGCGTCGGCCGTGTCAAACGACGGCAATAACGCGCGCTCGCTCGGAAAGGACCCTGAGGCACTGCGCTCGTTTTGGCTGCAAATGAAAATAAACGCCCTGTCATGCAAGGGCGTCAGACTGCGCGATATGCCGAAAGAGTGGTTCGAGCTTTCTCCGGATGCCGACCTCGGGAACGTCATGGTCGCGGTCGAGGCCGTACTGCGCGAAAACCGCCTCATGGACGAGCACCGATTTGACGAGGCAGCGGAGTACGTCGACAAGCTTCTAAACATGCAGACGGCGATATTGCCCCTGCACATGTGTATGCTTATCTGCGACAGGATGTACTGTGCGCTGCTTCGTGGCGAGGATGCGGCAAAATTCCGCACACCGCAGCAGCTAAAGCTCATGAAAAGCCTCAAAACTCAGCTCACCATCATCCGCACGGAGTACGCCTGGGCGCTTTTATCCGAGCGCGACGAGCAGCAGGCTGAGCAATTGCGCAAGCGCTTTGACCATGCCGCCCGCTCCTACCCCTCCCCCGCCGACATCGCCTCCGAACTCGAGCTTATAG
>CAZWJM010000052.1:0-9785 GCA_964634435.1 uncultured Oscillospiraceae bacterium
GCCGGCACCCTTTCGCCGCAAAAATCACCCCCACGCGGACGAAAATTTCGCCTGCTGTACCGATTTCACCTGCACCGTGTAGGGGCGAGGCTTGCCCCGCCCGAAAGGTTGCATATTGCGTTGCACCAAAATAGAACATTATTGTTGTCACACGCGTTGCCTCCCCTGTGCAAGGGGAGGTGGGTCGGCGTTAGCCGAGCCGGAGGGGTTGTTACCAGTCTACAGATTTTAGTCAGCAGCGGCTACATGAGTTCCCTCCTCGGAACGTAGCTTAAGCGGTCGGATGCTAAAAACATGCCACCGGCATGTTTTCTTTACGCACCGACCTCAAGGAGAAGGCTTTGCCGCACTCACGGGACGCGGCAGGGTTATTGTTTCGTCGGTAGTTTCCGGTCGGGACACTGCAATAGACGTATCGGCACGGCGCTAAAGTGCCATAAAAAAGCCGCTGCCCAACAGGAGGAAGGCAGCGGTTTTTTCGTTTTGTGTTGTACTGCGGATTGAGGAGCTCCGCAGCACGGAAAACAAGCAAAGAAAAGAGAGATGGAAAGAAGAATCAAACGAATAATGTCTTGTTATTTATCTGACGATGTTATAATAGCACATAGTTTGGCATTTGTAAAGGGGTATTTGCGAATTTTTTATCAAATTTATTTTAATTTTTTGTGAATACTCAACACCGGGACAAAAACCGTAGATATTCATCCTCAGCTCAGTTCTTTTTTGATCCTTGTGATGGCGTTTTTTTCGAGGCGGGAGACCTGCGCCTGGCTGATGCCTATCTCGCGGGCGACCTCGGTTTGGGTCTTGCCCATGTAAAAGCGCAGGGACAGGATGTGCTTTTCGCGCTCGGACAGGCGCTCGACCGCTTCGCCGAGGGCGATCTGCTCAAGCCAGTGCTCGTCGGTGTTTTTCGTGTCGCCGATCTGATCCATGACGCAGACGCTCTCGCCGCTGTCGCTGTAGACGGGCTCGTAGAGCGACACGGGGTCGCATATCGCATCGAGCGCGAACACGACCTCGGAGCGGGGGATGCCCAGCTCCTTTGCGATGGTCTCGACGTCCGGCTCGCGCCCGAGCTGTGCTGTCAGCCGCTCCTTGACCTGGAGGACGCGGTAGGCCGTATCGCGAAGCGAGCGCGAGACACGCACAGCGCCGTGGTCGCGCAGAAACCGACGCAGCTCGCCCGATATCATCGGCACGCCGTAGGTTGAAAACTGCACGTTCTGGCTCAGGTCAAAGCAGTCGATGGCCTTGATAAGCCCGATGCAGCCGACCTGAAACAGGTCGTCCATGCTCTCGCCGCGTCCGGCAAATTTCTGGATGACCGACAGCACGAGGCGCAGATTGCCGTTTATGAGCTTATCGCGCGCCTTATCATCCCCCGACTGTGCGGCCACGATGAGCTCGCGCACCTCGGTGCCCTTGAGCAGCGGCAGCTTTGATGTGTTCACGCCGCACAGCTCGACCTTACCCTGCATAGCATCACTCTCCTAAGTGGTGCTATTATTTCCCGCTTATCGCCCGATTATCCCCAAAACAGGCGGCAGACCCAGGCGGAGGTAAGAAACACCGCGAGGTCTGCAAGCAGCGCCGCGGGTATGGCGTGGCGCGTGTTTTTGATTTTCGATGCGCCAAAATACACCGCGACAACGTACAGCGTCGTTTCGCTCGAGCCTATCATGACCGCCGCCGTGCGCCCGGCGAGGGAGTCCGCGCCGCTGCTTTTTATGATGTCTGCCGCGACAGCAGTTGCAGCTCCGCCGCTTATCGGCCGCACGAGTGCAAGCGGCACGGTCTCGGCCGGAACGCCGATGAGCTCCAAAACAGGCGCCAAGGCTCCGGCCAGGGCCTCCATTGCGCCCGAGGCGCGGAGCATGTACACCGCCGGAAACAGTACGATGAGCGTAGGGAGCATGTCTTTGAGCGTCGAAAGCCCTTTCATCGCGCCGCGGCACAGGTCGGTGAACACGTCGCATTTGCAAAGCACGGCATACAGCCCGACGGCGACAAGGATGATGGGCACTGCAAGGGATAAAAGAGTGCTCACGTCCATTTCTCCATGATGCGCGCGGCAATGAGCCCCACCGCGACCGACACGGCCGAGCTTATCCACACGCCCGGCAGGATATCAAACGGCGCACCCGCGCCCTCGGCGGCACGGATGGCCGCAACGGTGGTCGGCAGAAGCTGAATGGAGGCGGTGTTCAGCACCACGAGGCGGCACACCTCGTTTGACGCACGCCCCGGCTCGCCCAGCCGCGCCATAGCCTGGCACGCGCGGATGCCCATGGGCGTTGCGGCGTTGCCGAGGCCGAGGAGGTTTGCGCTGACGTTTGCCGAAAGCGGCTGCATGACCTCCTCGTATTTTGCGCTTTGCGGGAATATCCGCCGCAGGACGGGGCGCAGAGCGCGCGAGAGCGCGGCGGCAAGGCCGCATTTATCCATAAGCTCCATCACCGCGCACCACAGGCACACCGCTCCGCCGATGCCGATGCACAGCTCGATGGCCGCCCGCGCGCCGTCGAAAAACGCCTGCGAAACAGCATCGGCCGTGCCGTTACAGCAGCTGAAAAGTATCGCCGCGGCTATCATCAGCATCCAAACAGCGCCAATAAGCATAAATTTTTCACCTCAGTCCTGCACACTTGTATAAAATCTGTCTAAAAATTTGCGATTTTTAGGTACTAAAACAAAAAAGTTGTTGATTTTTTGTGAACAGTTAAAAATTTTAGTTGACACTCTGTGAAAATTTAGTATAATTAGATTGTATTTTGTGGGATAAAAACTATGCAAATTACAAAAAACAAAAATTTATTAAATTGGAGGGTTGCTTTATCATGAAGTCTACCGGAATAGTCCGTAAAGTAGATGAGCTGGGCCGTATCGTTCTGCCCATCGAGCTGCGTCGTACTCTTGATATTGCCGAGAAGGACGCACTGGAGATCTTTGTCGATGGTGACAACATCATTCTGCACAAGTATCATCCGTCCTGCATCTTCTGCGAGAGCATCAAGAACATCGTAAGCTACAAGGGCAAGAACATCTGCCCCGATTGCATCAAGAAGCTCCAGACTCGGATGTAATCTGCAGCATCTCACGAGACTATCATAATCAAAGGAAACCGCCTGCTCAGGATAAGAGTTGGGCGGTTTAACTTTTGGGCAAAGGGCGGGTCTATTTGCACTCATGCTGCGTTGAAGTTCTAGGAAATACAAGCGTATTCCCGTCGAACTTCGCCTTGCCTGAGTACAAATATCCGCCGCCTGATGACTGCGGTGGTGGGCTATGCCGTTCGCGGAGCACAAAATCCCACGCTTGCACCGCGCCAAACGCTCCGCCTGACGGAGTATATTTGTGTTCAGACAAGGCAAAGCCTGCGGACAACACTTTGTGTATTGCCAAGGACTTTAGCGCCGTATGAGTACAAACACCCGCTGCCTGACGGAGTATATTTGCGTTCAGACAAGGCAAAGCCCGCAGGTAATACTTTGTGTATTACCAAGGGCTTTAACGAAGTATGAACGCAAATAGACCCGTCAGATGAGGTACATTGCGCCCATTATTAGCAGCAACTCCTTGTCGCCGCTTTCCCGGTACATGAGGTATAAAATGAGGATGAGGAGAAGGTCCTCGGTCTCAAGCTCGCCGAGCTTCTTCGGCAGGTCGCCGAGAAAGGGGAGCTTCGACACGTTCGGCACAGGCGGACGGGGCGGGGGCTTTGCGCCCGACAAACTCGGCGGGGCGGGCGGCTTTTTCCGCTCGTCAACGCGCACGGCGCGGCTGCCGTTGCCGCGATATATGTTATACGCCGCCATCGTCGTCCCCTCCGAGGCTTCCGGCCGCAAGCTCTGCTATTCCCGCAAGACGGGCGATCTTCATGGCTCTGTCCATTTTGCCGCGCCGCTTTTCGGACAAAAACGGGCGCATCGCCTCAAGAAGCTTCGCATCGCGCCCGCCGCCCTTGCCGCTGAGCGCACCGCTTATGCTTTTTAGTATCGCCGGGTCAAGCTCCGGCGCAGATTTTGCATCGCCCGCCGGAGTCTCGCCCGACATGAGCGACTTTGCAAAGCCCGCGAAGCGCTCCATCTCCTTGGGGTCATTCAGCAGCTTATTAAGCTTTTCCTCAAAATCGCTCACGCCGTTTCACCTCACTGCATCGCCTTTTGCAGGCTTTCGGCAAGCCGCCTGCCCTCATCGGTGGACAGCACGCCCCGCAGGATCTCCTGCAGCGCCGCCATGTCCCCGCTTTTTGCCGCTTTGCCGACCTTATCGGCATCGACAAGACGGCTGACGGCTCTGCCGTCGGCGGAGTCTGCCAGGCGCTTGAGCTCATCGCGCTTCCCGCTTTTTTCAAGCTCGCGCCCGAGCTTTTCAAGTTCATTCATTGCACTCACCCGAGATCATTATATTCGCACCACCCGCCCGGCTTTACAAAATTATTTTTAACGGAGATAAATTATGAAGATCGCTGTTTTTTCCGACTCCCACGGCTCAAGCCGCGGCATGATAAGTGCCGTCGAGGAGTATGCCCCCGACCAGATAATCCACCTCGGCGACGGTATGCGCGACACGGAAGCGCTCACCCGCGCATTCCCGCACATTCCCGTGTGCTGCGTGCCCGGCAACTGCGACGGCTACTATGACGATGACGAGGCGTATAAGCTCATAAGCCTCGGGCCGTGCAAGGCGTTTCTGACCCACGGCCACCGCTACGCCGTGCGTGGCGGCAAGCTCGAGGTGCTGCTGTACGCGGCGCAGTGCTGCGGCGCGCAGATAGCCATGTTCGGCCACACGCACCGCGCAGGCTACGACACCATAGGCGGCATCTTCGTCCTCAACCCCGGCACAGTCGGCAAGCCGCCGAAAAAGACCTGGGCAAAGCTCGAAATAAGCGCCTCGGGCGAAATAAACTGCGAGATATGCGAGATTTAATTTACAAAAAAGCGTAGATTATTCGCCGGGAATATATTATAATAACGTTTGATTTGCTCAAATTCATTCCAACAGGAGATATAGTATGAAGAAATTTATCGCACTGATCCTCGCGGCAGTGATGCTCTGCTGCTGCTTTACCGGCTGCACAGGCGGCTCACAGGAGGACACCGTGATGACCGTTGACGGCACGGCCGTGAGCTTTGACGCATATATGGCCTACCTCAACCAGGCCGTCAGCGAGCTGACCGATCTGTACAAGAGCTATTCCGGAACGACCGTCGATTGGGACGGCAGGTTCCTGTTTGACGATGACCTTACGAACATCGACTGGTGCCTCAAGCGTGCCACCCAGCAGGCAGCGCGCTACTGCGTCATAGAAGCCAAGGCCAAGGAAGCCGGCATCTCCGTCACCGATGAGCAGATGGAGAATATAGACGCGGAGATAGAGAGCATAAAGTCGACCTACGCCACCGGCGACGATCCCGACACCTCGCTCAAGGCCTTTTTCGCCTCCTACAGCTACACCGAGGACAGCTACCGCAAGCTGTGCCAGCTCAATTACCTCTACAGCGGCCTGTTTGAGGAGATATACGGCGAGAAGGGCGCAAATCTCGACGAGGAGATAGTGCAGTCCTACGCCGAGGAAAATGATTACGTCACAAGTGCGCACATCCTGCTGCTCACCACCAGAGACGTGACCGACGCCGACGGCAATACCACCTCCGAGGAGCTGTCCGATTCCGAAAAGGCCGAAAAGAAGGCTCAGGCTGAGGAGTTTGTCACCGAGCTCAAGGCGATAAGCGACGATGCCGCACGCTGGGAGCGCTTCAAGGAGCTCATGAACGAATACTCCGAGGACCCCGGCCTTGAGCAGTTCCCCGAGGGCTACTGCTTCACGACAGGCTCCATGGTCGACGAGTACGACTCGGCAACGCGCGAGCTTGACGAGTATGCGGTCTCCGACGTGGTCGAGTCCGACTTCGGATGCCACGTCATCATGCGTCTGCCGACAAAGGGCACCGACCTTGTGTCCTACTATTCCGGCTATCAGCAGATGGTCGTGCCGCTCACCTACCTTGCCGCCCCCGTTGAGTTTGACGCGGATATCGGCGAGTGGGCAAACGATGCCGAGATCAAGTACACCAAGCTGTACGAGAGCATCGACTTCTCCGAATTCATCGAAGCCGAGGGCTTTGTTTTCCAGTCCTATGAGGACTACACCGCCGCGAAAAAAGAGGATAAATAAAAAGCGCATAGCAATGCCCCATGGTCAATGACCATGGGGCTTAATTTTTTATATCTTATGCCGCGGCTTCTTCCGTTGTATCGTCCTCGGCGGGCGGGGAAGGGCACGTCGGGAGCTCCACCGTGCTCTGCATGTTGCCGTCACTGTAGCTGTAATTGACGGTCAGGACGCCGGTATCCTCATTCTGCTCGCAGGAGGTAACTGTTATCGTCAGCGAGTGAATTTCAAGCGGAAGCTCGTAGTAATAGTCATCGTCGAACATGTCGCTTACCATCATGCGATGGCCGTTATCATAGTCGTGATACGCGACAAGCTCGCCATCGTCCCAAAAGGCGTTGAAAAACGACTTTGACACAAGCCCTTTTTCCACGTCGTAATAGCGGCAGAAGCTCTTATCATCGACATAGAATCTCACTCCGAGAAGCGTATCGCTGAGCACGGCGACCTGCGGCTTTTTGGCGCACAGCGCACTTTCAAGCTCCTCGCCGTCGAGGGTGGATATGGTGTAGTGATACTTTGTCACGCCGCTTGAGTGATTTTCCGTCACCCTGTAGCAATCGCCCGTTGCGATTATCGTCTCGCTCGGGCCGGGGTCGGGCGTTTCGTCGTTTGAGCATGCGCACAGCAGCATGAGCATGCACAGCAGCAGGGATACGATCAAACTTTTCTTCATGGCTTTATCCTCTCATAGCATATGAATCTGTACTCGATATCTCCCTCGCGCAAAGCCTCGCTTTCGCTTGACTTGCGCCAGCCTGCGTCCGCGTCAAGGTCGGGGAAAAAGCTGTCCGACTGCGGGCGGCAATTTATTTTTGTGACAAATACGCGGTCTGTATACGGCATAAACTCGCGAAAAACGCTCTGCCCGCCGAGCACCATCGCGTCGCTTCCGCACATGGCCGCCGCTTCCTCGGCGCTGTGCGCTATCTCCGCGCCGTCGATGCTCAGCTCCTGATGGGTTATGACGATGTTGCGCCGGCCTTTAAGCGGCCTGCCGCCGGGAAAATCGGCCAGCGTGCGCCGCCCGACGATGACTGTCCTGCCGCGTGTGAGCTCAACAAAATGCTGCCTGTCGGCCTTGAGCACAACAGGCTGTGTGCCGTTTGAGCCTATCCCCCAGTCGGAATAGACCGCAACTATTGCATCCATGCGTGTTCCTTTCAGACAGCCACGGGTATCTTGGTCTTAAACTCGGAAAACTCATAGCCCTCGACCTTGAAGCTGTCGCGTGTAAACTTATAAAAATCATCCACCGTGGGGTCGATGACGAATTTCGGTGTGGACTTCGGCTCGTTTGCGATTATCTCCTCGATAAGCGGAACGTGCCTGTCGTAAATATGCGCATCGGCGATGACGTGGATGAGCTCACCGGCCTGCAGCCCCGCTACCTGCGCAAGCATGTGCGTCAAAACGGAATACTGCACGACGTTCCAGTTGTTCGCGGCCAGCATGTCCTGCGAGCGCTGGTTGAGTATGGCGTTGAGCTTATTTCCGCTGACGTTGAAGGTCATGGAATACGCGCAGGGGTACAGCGCCATCTCGCTCAGATCCGCGTGGTTATATATGTTCGTCATTATGCGGCGCGAGGCGGGATTGTGCTTTAAGTCCCAGATGACCTTATCGACCTGATCCATGTCGCCCTCGGGATAGTGGTGCTTAACGCCGAGCTGATAGCCGTAGGCCTTGCCGATGGAGCCTGTCTCGTCTGCCCATGCGTCCCAGACGCGGGTGCGCAGCTCGTTAACATTGTTGCTCTTTGCCTGCCATATCCACAAAAGCTCGTCAATGGCCGACTTCCAGAACGTGCGGCGTATCGTGAGTATGGGGAACTCCTCGCTCAGGTCATAGCGGTTTACTATGCCGAATTTCTTGACCGTGTGCGCGGGCGCACCGTCCTCCCAGCGCGGGCGAACGTCAAGCTCCGTGTCCCACACTCCGTTTGTCAGTATCTCCTTGCAGTTTGCGATGAATATCTCGTCAGCCTTGCTCATAGTGCACCACCTTAATTAAAAGCTTTTTATATTTTAACATTTCACCGAACGCTGTGCAAGACCATATTATGAGGTTGTTGGAGGTGATCTTCATGACGATACTCATATGCGGCGGCGATGAGCGCAATGTCATCCTCGCGCGGCTTTTGGCGCAGGCGGGGCATAAGGTCTTGTGCTATTGCCTCGACTGCGTGCCCACTCCCGAGGGCTGCACCGCCGTCGGAGCGCCCGATAAGTGCGATGCCGTCATCCTGCCCGTCCCCGCCGAGGCCGGGCGCGGGCTTCTAAACGCTCCGCTTGGCACAGCGCCATGCAGGATAGAGCATATTCTCGACTGCGCCGGAGAAGGTGCCATGGTCATAGGCGGCAAGCTCGGCACGCAGCTCGTGTCCGCCGCCCGAGAGCGGGGGCAAACGGTGCACGACTACATGCTCATGCCGGAATTCACCGCGAAAAACGCCGCCATAACCGCCGAGGGCGCTGTGAGCGAGCTGATGAAAATGTCAAACACCGCGCTGTGCGACATGCGCATCCTCGTCATCGGCTGGGGCAGGATAGGCAAGCTGCTCATTAAAAAGCTGGGCGCACTGTGCACAAACGTTTGCCTTCTCTCGCGCAATCCCGAGGCGCGTGCGCTTGCCTCGGAGCTTGGCTGCCGCGCCCTGCCGCCCGATTGCCCCGCCGCGCTGCTGGGGAGCTTCGACGCTGTAATAAACACAGCTCCCGCGCCCGTTGTGCCGGAGCTGTGCGCGTTTAAGGACGGCTGCATGCTCTTCGAGCTTGCCTCCGCGACGGGCGGATTGGATAAAAGCGAGGCCGACCGGCGGCTTACCGTTTTGCGGGCGCTTCCGGGGAAGTATGCGCCCGAGAGCGCGGCGAGAGCTGTGTTTTCGGCGGTCAGTGAAATAATAAAGGAGCGGGATAAATATGAATAAGCCGAGGATCGGCATAGCCCTTTGCGGCTCTTACTGCACATACGATAAGCTTTTTGCGCAGCTTGAGGAGCTCGCCGCGCAGTATGAGCTCGTGCCCATCATGAGCGATAACGCCGCCGTGACCGACTCGCGCTTTGGCACGGCCGAGCAGTTTCGCGCCCGCCTTGCCGATATCTGCGGCGCAGACCCCGTGCATACCATCGCCGAGGCAGAGCCGCTTGGCCCGGCAAAGCCCATGGAGGCGCTCATCATCGCGCCGTGCACCGGCAACACCATGGCAAAGCTTAACCACGGCATCACCGACACCGCCGTCACCATGGCGGCAAAGGCGCACCTGCGCAACTCAAAGCCCCTCGTCATCGCGTTTTCCACAAACGACGCGCTCTCGGGCTCGGCAGCGAACATCGCCGGGCTTTTAAACCGCAAAAACGTATATTTCGTGCCCTTTGCCCAGGACGACTTTGAAAAGAAGCCCTTCTCCATGGCCTCGGACTTCTCCCTCATTTCCGCCACCCTCTCCGCCGCCCTGACCGGCAAACAGCTCCAGCCGATAATAAGACGATAAAAGGGCAAAATCTTTTGCCTTTTGCGTGCTGTGTTCTGCACTGATTCAGAACAAACAAAAGCCTGCCGTGCTGAAAACACGGCAGGTTTTTTATATCTATGCAGCGGCGC
>CAZWJM010000053.1:0-9775 GCA_964634435.1 uncultured Oscillospiraceae bacterium
GATGGTACGGATATAATTCAGCTGCCTCGCACCCCAATTAGTACGCTGCATGACGCCACATGCGGAACGGGTAAACCCGTTCCCTACAATGCGCTATTTTAGCGCACTGCAAAAACCCTGCACCGCACTCACGGGAAGCGGCAGATTTACGGTTTCGTCAGCACCTTCGAACCGGGCTGCGGCAAAAACCGTATTCGCAGCTGACTCAATTCGCCTTTAAAAATCAGTCGACTTCCCCGACCCAGCCGATGCGGTCGAGCTCGCCGTCGCGATCCCAGAGGAAATCGAGCTTGAGCTCCTTGCCCTCCTTGATGCGCTTGAGGTTTTCGACGTGCTTTGACAGCATGGGCAGCGTGATGAAGCCGAGGATGGCCGCCGCGCGCCAGTCGCCGCGCTCGATGCCGTGGTAGATGGGGTAGAACACCGAGCCCGTTATCGGCACAAGGCACAGATAGCGCGTCGCCAGCAGCAGGCACGACTCCAAAAACAGCGTCACGAGGAAATCGTGCACGCCGAACGCGAGGATGACGCCGCCGAGACACGCAAGCCCCTTGCCGCCGCGAAAGCGCATGAGCGCGGGGTACATGTGGCCGAGGATGCAGCCCGTTCCGGCCGCCTCGCCCGCGAGCCCGTCATAGCCGAAGAGCCTGTGCGATAATCCGACGCTGACGGCGGCCTTGCTGATGTCGAAAAACATGACAAACGTGCCCGCCTTCTTGCCCTCGAGTATCATCAGATTCGTCGCGCCCGCGTTGCCCGAGCCCTTTTTGCGTATGTCGTAGCCGCGCCGCAGTCCCATGACGTAGGCGGGGTTAATGTTGCCTATGGCGTAGCCGAGCCCCGCCGAAGCGAGGGCGGCCTTGGTGCATTTGCTGATTTTCATTTTATCGCCTCCGGGATATCCTCCGGCCTGTCGGCTATCGTGAAGCCGAACGGCTCAAGCGTTTCGCGCCCGCGAAAGCCCCACGACACAAGGACGCAGCGGCAGCCGGCATTTATCGCCGTGCGCGCATCGACGTCCGAGTCGCCGATGTAAACCGCCTGCGCGGCGTCACAGCCGAGGCTTCGGGCAGTCTCCAGCACGCTGTCCGGTGCGGGCTTGCGCCGCACGCCCTCCCGCTCGCCGACGACAGAGTCGAAAACGCCGGGGAAATAGTGCGCTATGAGCGCCTTGACAGGCTCGTCGGCCTTGTTCGACACGACGCCCAGCAGGTACCCCTGCGCCTTGAGCATATCCAAAAGCTCCGGCACACCGTCATACGGCTTTGTGCGCACACTGCAATTTTCCGTGTAGTGGCGGCGAAATTCCGCAAACGTGCGCTCGAGCACCTCGCCCGGGCAATCGTCCGGCACGGCGCGTTCAATTAACTTTCTCACGCCGTTTCCGACGAAGCGGCGCACTTCATCCATGCTGCGTGCGGGCAGATTTTCGCTCGCAAGCGCATGGTTTACCGAGGCGTGCAGGTCATCGAGCGTGTCCAGCAGCGTCCCGTCAAGGTCAAATACGATTAGCTTTTCCATGCCAATGATTTTAATACATCCTCAGAAAAATTGCAATATCGATTGACGAAGTGCAGTCGGAAGTGATACAATAATCACCCAAACATACAGAATCGACAAGGGAGGTATCGGCATGGAGGACAAGACCATTCTCGAGGAGCTGCTGGAGAGGTCGCCGGACGCGGCACAGCACAAGCGTAAAATGGATAAGGCGTATCATCTGCTGTCGCAGGGCGCACTGGCCGATGCCGAAGCGCTGTTTGACGAGATTTTGTGCGAGGAGCCGTTCAATCACGACGCGCTGACGGGCAAGAAGCTCATCGAGCGCCACGCCGCTGTCGAAAAGCGGCTGGACAGCCTCAATGACCGTATCCGCCGCGCCCTGCCGGAGGCAGAGGTCGAGGCAGAGGCTCCGATAATGGCAGAGCCGGAGGAAGCCGCGCCCGCGCCGAAAAAGCCGGGACTGTTTTCGCTTTTGCGCTCGCGCAAGGTGCTGATGGCGGTGGACGTGACCTTTGCCATCGTGTGCGCGGCCTCGGCGTTCATCGTCGCGATTTAACCATTAATATAATGTATATAAAAAAGCCCGGGTGCGATGCACTCGGGCTTAGTCTTTTTAAAATTACTTGATGCCGTACTTCTTGTTGAACTTATCAACGCGGCCGCTGGTGTCAACGAGCTTCTGCTTGCCGGTGTAGAACGGGTGGCACTTCGAGCAGATTTCAACGCTGATGCCGGGACGGGTGGAGCCGGTCTCGATAGTTGCGCCGCATGCGCACTTTATAACGGTGGGCTGATAGTTAGGATGGATTCCTGCCTTCATTTTTCATTTCTCCTCGTCGTAGGCTATCTTGAGCACGGAACACCGTGGTTACAAGACGCAAAGAGCATTGTAGCACAGCCAAATTTAAATTGCAAGCTTTTTATTTGTCCTCGCCCTGCTTTTTCAGCTCTTCGAGGATGTCGGCCAGGAGCTGCTCAGTGGTGGGGGCGGGCTCTTCCTCCTCCTCCTCGGGCTCTTCGGGCTTGTGCTCGGTCAGCTCGCGGGCCTTGTTAAACAGCTTGATTATCAGGAACACGACAAACGACACGAGGATGAAGTCGATGACCACGGCGACAAAGTTGCCGAAGCCTATCGTGATGGCCTCCTGCACGACCTCGCCGTTTTCGACGATCTCGGGGCGGACGAGGAGGTTGAGTGCGCTCATGTCGCGCGTGCCGAACAGCCAGCTGATGAAGGGCATGAACAGGTCGTTTACCAGCGATGTTGTGATCTTGCCGAACGCCGTCGCGACGATGACACCGACGGCCATATCAAGCACGTTGCCGCGCATGATGAACGCTTTGAACTCTTCAATGAACTTTTTCATTTTTTCATTTCGCCTCTCTGTTTCTTTATTTTTATATGTATGTGCGGAGTTGGGACATAATAGCCTTCCCCTTGAGGGGAAGGTGTCGGCGGTAGCCGACGGATGAGGTGGAGCAAATCGCGCGTAAGCGCATCATTATTGATACCCATCTTATTGTTCGATATTAGTGCAAAATTAATGCTAAAACTAATGGTTTAGTCTTGGCTCCACTGTGCAAGGGGAGCTGTCAGCGCAAGCTGACTGAGGGGTTGTTACCAGTGTATAATTTTTAGTCAGCAGCAAAACAGAGGTGCAGGTTACAACCCCTCCGGGTTCGCAAGCTCACCCACCTCCCCTTGCACAGGTGAGGCAACGCATCCCACGACTACCGACGAAGTTATTACACGCGGAACGGGTAAACCCGTTCCCTACACGGTGCAGCCGAAATAAGAACACTGTGCTAAACCTTTGCCTGCACCTTGTAGGGGCCGCGTCTTGACCGGCCCGTTGTCATTGTTTGCTGCGCGGAACATATGAAACGCAGATTTTACGTATCTGTTTTGCCGAAACTACAGGCAAAGACACAACCTTTCGGGCGAGGCAAGCCTCGCCCCTACAGGGCATGGAGGAAGTCTCCGGTCGGGCAACAGCAATTACTGCTTGCATAAATTAAAATTCGTTACGCCTCACCGGCGAGGTGCGCCACGGCGAGTGGCCAACTGTCAATTAACGCCTCAGCGGCTCGGTGTCAGGACGGACTTGCCGCCCATGTAGGGGCGCAGGACCTCGGGGATGGTGACGGTGCCGTCGGCCTGGAGGTGATTTTCGAGGAACGCGATGAGCATGCGCGGGGGCGCGACGACGGTGTTATTGAGCGTGTGCGGCAGATACATCCTGCCATCCTCGCCCTTGACGCGGATCTTCAGCCTGCGCGCCTGTGCATCGCCGAGATTCGAGCAGGAGCAGACCTCGAAGTACTTCTGCTGACGCGGCGACCACGCCTCGATATCGCAGGACTTGACCTTGAGGTCGGCAAGGTCGCCCGAGCAGCACTCGAGCTGTCTGACCGGAATTTCAAGGCTGCGGAACAGCTCGACGCTGTATCTCCACATCTTCTCGTACCAGTCGCGGCTCTCCTCCGGGCGGCAGACGACTATCATCTCCTGCTTCTCGAACTGGTGGATGCGGTAAACGCCGCGCTCCTCGATGCCGTGGGCGCCCTTCTCCTTGCGGAAGCAGGGGCTGTAGCTCGTGAGCGTCTGCGGCAGGCTCGCCTCGGGCAGGATCTGGTCGATGAACTTGCCGATCATCGAGTGCTCGCTGGTGCCGATGAGGTAGAGGTCCTCGCCCTCTATCTTGTACATCATCGAGTCCATATCCGTCTGGCTCATGACGCCCTCGACGACGTTTCCGTGGATCATGAACGGCGGGACGCAGTAGGTGAAGCCCCTGTCTATCATGAAATCGCGGCCGTATGCCGTCATTGCCGAGTGCAGACGCGCGATATCGCCCATGAGATAGTAAAATCCGCTGCCGGATACGCGGCCTGCGGCGTCCATGTCGATGCCGTTAAAGCTCTCCATTATCTCGGTGTGGTACGGGATATCGTAATCGGGAACGAGCGGCTCGCCGAAGCGCTCGACCTCGACGTTTGCGCTGTCGTCCGGGCCGATGGGGACAGACTCGTCAATGATGTTCGGGATGGTCAGCATTATCTGACGGATGCGCGCGCCAAGCTCGTCATTGAGCTTCTCCAGCTCTGCCAGACGGTCGGCATTTGCCTTGACCGCGGCCTTGGCCGCCTCAGCTTCCTCGAGCTTGGACGGGTCCTTCTTCGCCTGACCCATGAGCTGTCCGACCTTTTTCGACAGCGCATTGCGGCTTGCACGCAGCTCGTTTGCCTCGGTCATCGCCGCGCGGAACTTGACGTCAAGGTCGATGACCTCATCGACCAGCGGAAGCTTTGCATCCTGGAACTTCTTCTTAATGTTTTCCTTTACTATCTCCGGATTCTCGCGGAGGAACTTTATATCAAGCATTTTTCTTTCTCCTTATAATTAATCTATCAATTCTTTCCAGCTCTTGCCCATGCGGTCGAGGTTCGAGATGAGAGCCTCGCGGTCGTCGCTGTCATAGTATTCCAATATTATCCTGCCGCCCTTGCGCTTTTGCTCGATGCCGACCTTGCGGGAGAGCGAGCGCGAGAGCATGTCCTCGGTTTCGGCTATGTAGTCGACCATCAAAACGTCGGTGCCGATCTTTTCTTCCGGCTGCTCGGCGAGCTTTTTGAGGGTTTTTGACACGAGCTGCTCGGTCTTGCGCACCGACAGGCCGCCGTCGATGACGGCTTTCGCGGCCTTGAGCTGCTCCTTATCGTCGGATATCGGCAGCAGCGCACGGGCGTGACCGGCCGAGAGCGTGCCGGATTCGACCAGCGGCAGAACGTCGCGGCTGAGGCTTAAAAGGCGCATTGCGTTTGCAATTGCCGGGCGCGAGCGCCCCACGCTTTTGGACGCCTCCTCCTGCGTCAGGCCGTATTCCTCGATGAGGCTTTTGTAGCCGAGGGCCTCTTCGATGGGGTTTAAGTCCTCGCGCTGGAGGTTTTCGACCAGCGCAAGCTCCGCGACGCGGCGGTCATCGGCTTCGATGACGCGCACGGGCACCTCGACAAGACCCGCGATGCGGCAGGCGCGCCAGCGGCGCTCGCCGGCGATTATCTGATAAAATCCGCCTTCGCGGCGGCGCACGGTGATGGGCTGGATGAGCCCGTACTGCGCGATGGAGTCGGCCAGCTCCTGCAACGCCTCGTCGTCAAAGCGACTTCGCGGCTGCTCGGCGCGCGGCTCGACCTTGGCAATGGGCGCGTAAATGAGCTCGCCCTCAGTCTCGTTATCGAGAATATCGTCGCCGAAAAGCTCGCTCAGGCCGCGTCCGAGGCCTTTTTTCATTTCTTTCGCCATTTTTAGCTCCTTTTCCGGTACTTTTCGCGCAGGAGGAATTCCTCCGCGAGGTTCATGTACGCGCGGCTGCCCTTGCCGATGCGGTCGTAGGCAACGCCGGGCTTGCCGTGGCTGGGCGCTTCGGACAGGCGCACCGAGCGCGGGATGACCGTCTCGTAGACCTTCGCGCCGAAGTATTCCTTCAGTTCAAACGCGACCTGATTTGTCAGGTTCGTGCGGCCGTCGTACATAGTCATGACGATGCCCTGAATTTTCAGCGCGGGGTTGAGGCGCTTGTTGCACATGCGTATCGTCGTCATCAGATCCGCAATGCCCTCGAGCGCGTAGTATTCGCACTGCATGGGTATCATCACGCAGTCGGCCGCGACGAGCGCGTTGAGCGTCAGCAGCTCCAGCGACGGCGGGCAGTCGATAAATATGTAGTCGTAGTCGTTGTAGACCATTTGCAGCGCGGTTTTCAGGACGAATTCGCGTCCCTCGCGCCGCACGAGCTCGACGGATGCGCCGCTGAGCTCCTTGTTCGACGGTATCACGTCGCCGTAATTCGTGTGGCGGATGCAGTCGACCGTGTCCTCGTTCTTGACCAGCAGCTCATACGCGCCGGGGGTGGAGTTTTTGTCCACGCCCATGCCGGAGGTCGAGTTGCCCTGCGGGTCGCAGTCGACGAGCAGCACCTTTTTACCTTTCATTTTGAGCGCGCAGACAAGATTGACGCAGGTCGTTGTCTTGCCGACGCCGCCCTTTTGGTTGGCTATCGCAATGATTCTTGACATAGTTTCACCTCTTGCCGCTATTATAGCAAGTGCGCGCGCGTATTTCAACGTTTCACGTGAAACATTTCAAAATATTTTTGTGAAGCCGGTGTTTCACGTGAAACATCAGTCAACAAGCGTCTCGATATCCGCGATGCTCAGACCGTCGTGCAGCGCAAGGTCGATGCCGTAGGCAATGAGCTTGCCCGCGCCGCGCACGAGCTCGTCAATATTCCGCGGCGTGACGAAGAGCTTCTCCCCGCCGTCCGATTCGGCGTCGGTCACGGTCGGGACGCCAATTGCGATGACGGGCACGCTGAGGAAAGCGGAGCTCACCTCCGCGCGGTCGTTGCCAACGCCGCTGCCGGGTGCGATGCCGGTGTCGCATAGCTGGACGCTGCGGCACAGGCGCTCTACTTCGCCGGTTGCGAGCGCGTCGACGACGATGACGCAGTCGGGGCGAACTAAATCGCAGGTCGCGCGTATGGCCTGGGCGCTCTCGATGCCCGTCGTGCCGAGGACGCCGGTGCGCAGGACGGCAACGGAGGCAAAGGCGGCGAAATCCTCGGGCAGGGAGGCTTTGAGATGCCGCGTAACGATGACCCCGTCGGCTGTGCATGGGCCTATGGCGTCAGGCGTGACCGCGCGGTTGCCAAGGCAGGCGACGAGAAAGCTGTGCGCGGCCGAAACTGCGGGAAATGAGCGCAGCAGGTCGCGCAGTGCCATGGCCTGAGCCGTAAATGTCGGGCAACGGCGCGTTACATAATCTGGCATTTCAAGGGTGAGGTATTTGCCCATTGGCTTGCCGACTGCCTCGGCCGCCTCGGGGGTTGAAATGATAACGCGGCTGACCGGGCAGCCGTGAAGCGTCAGCGTGTCGGCTCTCACGCCGGGGATTGGGGTATCGAGCCGTGCGGCGGCTTCGACGGCAAGGTCTGTGCGGGCGGATGGCTTCTGCATGGTGCACCTCCACATTACAATATGTAGTGTATTTTCTCCGCGAAAGGCACAAGTGATACGCGCCGCGAGAAAATTATTGAAAAGTCGAAGAAAAAGCTTGCAATTTCAGTGCATTGATGTTAAACTAGTTTTCCGCGAGCGTCTACTCGCGTTTCGTTACGTATCAGTCCCCAAAACGGCAGTAACCGCCAGATCGGTCGCGATCAGTCTGGCAGCCGGCGTAAACCGGCGGTTTTCGCCGGAAAATCCCCGTGGATTTTTGTTACTAAGTTATAAGGAGGTGCACAAAGATGCCCAACATCAAGTCTTCCGCAAAGAGAGACGAGAAGAGCAAGCAGCAGCGCGCAAAGAACCGTGCAGACAAGACCGCTCTCAAGACCGTCCTGAAGAAGTTTGACGCAGCCGTCGAGGGTGGCGACAAGACCGTCGCAGCCGAGAGCTACAAGGTCGCAGTCAAGGCAGTGGACAAGGCAGCCTGCAAGGGTCTTATTCATAAGAACAACGCAGCGCACAAGAAGTCCGCAATGACCGTCGCGCTCAACAAGATGGATTGATCAGAATAGTTTGACATTAAAACCTGCTGTGCACAAAGCACGGCAGGTTTTTTGTTTTTTAGGGGGCGTAATGTTCTGAATTGGTGCAAAATATGTGCAGAACGTAATGGCTTTGCCCTTGGCTCCACTGTGCAAGGGGAGGCAAATAAGTAGTGGCGGCTAACGCCGCAGATATAATCCACCTCATCCGTCGGCTAACGCCGACACCTTCCCCTCAAGGGGAAGGCTAAATGGGTGCCATGTTTTCTTAACGCACCGACAACCCCTCCGGCTCGGCTAACGCCGACCCACCTCCCCTTGCACAGGGGAGGCAACGCATGTGACAACTGCAATTGTTCTAAATTAGCGCAAAGCAAGACGCAACAACGGGCGAGGCAAGACATTGTAAAAACCCTGCATCGCACCGGCGTCCGTAGACCAGCGTACCGGTTTTCTGCGCAGTTTCCGGTCGGGCAACTGCAATATATGTATACGCAGGTGCGTAAAGGCGCCTTAAAAAGGTTGAAAAATGGTGGGATTGTGGTATAATAAACTATTATCATTTTGCCCTGTGGAATGGGACAACGGAGGTTAAGGAAATATGGCAAAAAAACAGTTCAAGGCCGAGAGCAAGCGTCTGCTCGACCTGATGATCAATTCGATCTACACGAACAAGGAAATATTCCTCAGAGAGATCATCTCCAACGCGTCTGACGCGATCGATAAGCTCTGCTACATCTCGCTGACCGACGACAAGGTCGGCCTCGACCGCGCAGACTATCGCATCCGCATAACCGTTGATAAAGAAGCGCGCACGATAACCGTGTCCGACAACGGCATCGGCATGACCCAGGAGGAGGCTGAGAAGAACCTCGGCGTCATCGCAAAGAGCGGCTCGTTCAAGTTCAAAAACGACCTGACGGCTGAGGAAAAGGAGAAGGAGGACCTCTCCATCATCGGCCAGTTCGGCGTCGGCTTTTACTCGGCGTTCATGGTCTCCGATAAGGTCACGGTCATCACGAAGAAGTACGGCGAGGAAAACGGCGTGCGCTGGGAGAGCACCGGCGCTGACGGCTACACGGTCACAGAGTGCGACAAGTACCGCGCCGGCACGGACGTCATCATGCACATAAAGGAAGACACCGAGGAGGAGATCTACGGCTCGTTCCTCGAGATATGGAAGCTCAAGGCGCTGGTGAAGAAGTATTCCGACTATGTCCGCTGGCCGATAGTCATGGACATCACCCGTCAGGAGCAGCAGCCCACCGGCGAGGAGGATTCCGACGGCAAGCCCATCATGCAGACGGTGAACGTCACCTCGCCCGAGACGGTCAACTCCATGGTGCCCATCTGGCAGCGCGCCAAGACCGAGGTCACCGACGAGGAGTGCGTCGAGTGGTATAAGGAGACGAACCGCGACCAGAACGAGCCGGCATCGGTGCTGCGCATAAACGCCGAGGGCGTCGTTTCGTACAAGGCGATGCTGTTCATCCCCGGCAAGGATATCGACAACGCACTTTCCGGCGCGACGAAGAAGGGCGTCAAGCTCTACTGCAACGGCGTGCTGATAATGGAGGACTGCGACAAGCTGCTGCATGACTATTTCGAGTTCGTGCGCGGCGTGGTCGACTCCCCCGACCTGAGCCTGAACATCTCGCGTGAGATACTTCAGCACAACCGCCAGCTCAAGGTCATCGGCCAGAACCTTGAAAAGAAGATCA
>CAZWJM010000054.1:0-9682 GCA_964634435.1 uncultured Oscillospiraceae bacterium
GGAATCGTCACACTCGTTAGGCTGCTGCAATGGCTAAACGCATACCTACCTATCGTTGTCACACTGTTTGATATTACAATCTCGGTAATACTTGCTCGCGAATTATACCACGGGCTTCCATTCCAATCATAGTCCGCCATAGCGCCCGTGCCGCTGATGGTGAGGACGCCGTCGACGAGTTCCCATTTGAGGTTATCGCCGTCGACACCGCATGTGCCGCTTTTCGGGGCTGAGTCCGCCAGCACGGCGGGCATGAGTGCTGTCAGCAGCATAAGTACCAGCAGCACGCTTAGAATTCGCTTTTTCATTTGTTTCTCCTTTTTTCTTTGAATTTATGAACATAAAGTTACGTTGCATGGTAATTATACTACTAATCACCCCCCTGCTATTATTTAGGTTTCACAAAATTTTGCCCCTGATTTTGTGCACATTGTACATATTTCCGAAAAGTTTTCAACATTGTGCGTTCGCGCCCGAAAATGGGCATAAAAAAGTGCGCCCTATGGTGGGATTTCCATAGGGCGCGGGTGTATTTTGTGGTTGCTCATCATGAAGGGTCTTGAGCACTTGGGTAAATTGTACTACTCACCCGCAATTTTGTCAAGAGATAAGTCGTTTAAAGCTTATGTGAAGAATTCGCGCGTGGCGTCCGCGTCGCGGCGGATCTGCGCGGCAAGCTCCTCGACGCTTTCAAACTTCTGCTCGGGGCGCAGGAACTTGTAAAAATCAATGCGCGCCTCGTGGCCATAGAGGTTGCCGCAGAAGTCAAGCAGGAAGCTTTCAACATTGACAGCGTCCCCGTCGCTCACCGTCGGGCGCACGCCGACATTCGTCACCGACATGTACTCTGCCCCGTCGATATACGCCTTGGCCGCGTAAACGCCGTGGCGCGGGATGATGACGCCCTGCGGGAAGGCCATATTTATCGTGGGCGTGCCCATCTGCGTGCCGAGGTGGTATCCGCTGCGGACAAGCTCCGTGAGCGTGTGCGGGTGGCCGAGGTAGGCGTTTGCCTCCTCGATATCGCCGTTTGCCAGCAGCTCGCGGATGAGAGTGGAGCTGACGATTACTCCGTCGCGCTTGACGGCGGGGATAATATCGCAGCCGATGCCGCGCTCAGCGCAATACGCCTTGAGCTTTTCCGCCGTGCCGAGACCTTTGTTGCCGAAGCGGAAATCGTGGCCGACGACTATCCAGCCGAGGTTCATTTCCTCAATAAGGTCTGCGAGGAACACCTGCCAGTCGGTGTGCATGACGCTGTTGCTGAAGTGGACGACCACAACGTCATGGATGCCGAAGCAGCGGGCAAGGATTCGCTCGCGGTCAAGCGCGCTGTTTATGAGCGGCACGGTCTTGTGCAGCACGAGATTATCCGGGTGCACATCAAAGGTCAGGACGGCAGGCTCTGCCCCCGTCTCCTGCGCGCGCTGCTTTATCATATTGATAAGCGCCGCGTGACCGACATGCAGCCCGTCGAAAAATCCCAGTGCCATTACTTTCTTTTTTGTCATTCTGCGTTAACCTCGAAGAAGCTTTTTATCGTTTTGAGCCGTCCCGCGCGGACACTGCCGAGCAGGAGAAATTCGCCGTCGTCGGAATACACCCTGTACTCCCCGTCGGCGGCCGTGGTGGCGATTATATTGCCGGTTTTCAGGCGTTTTGCTGCGCTGGCGCTGACGATGAGCTCGGGATATGCCGCAAACAGCGTATCCACCGGCAGGATGCAGGAATCGATAGTGCCGCTGTCGGCCGCGCACTGGATATCTTCAATCGTGTGCGCGTCATCTATCGAGAACGCACCCGCCGATACGCGGCGCAGGCTGCTCATGCAGCCGCCGCAGCCGAGGGCATCGCCGATATCGCTGCACAGCGTGCGGATATATGTGCCCTTTGAGCACTTAACGTCAAGCAGCCGATCTTCGCCATCGAAGCCTATGATATCTATAGCATGGATAGTTATCTTGCGCGGCTTGCGCTCAACGCTCTCTCCGCGGCGGGCAAGCTCGTACAGCTTCTTGCCGCCGACCTTGATGGCCGAATACATGGGCGGAAGCTGCTCAATTTCGCCTAAAAAGCGGGATATTGCACACTTTAGCTCGCTCTCTGTCGGTTTGGCAGAGCATGCAGACAGCACATTGCCGGTAATATCCTGCGTATCCGTGCTGACGCCGAGGCGCAGACCGGCGATATACTCCTTGCTGTCAGCCTCGGCAAATTCAACGGCGCGAGTCGCGCGACCGACGAATACAACGAGCAGCCCCGTTGCCAACGGGTCGAGCGTGCCGGAGTGGCCAATGCGCCGCTCGTGCAATATGCCGCGCAGCTTTGCGACAACGTCGTGACTTGTCCAGTCCTGCGGCTTATCTATAAGGATGATGCCGTTCATCAGATTACCTCTGCTATGGCCGCGACTATCATATCAAGCGTTTCGTCGGGGCTTGCATTTATTGTGCAGCCGGAGGCCATTTTGTGCCCACCGCCGCCAAAGCGCGCGCACAGTGCGCTGCTGTCAAAAATCTCGTGCGAGCGGACGGATACCTTGCATTTGTTATCGGCAAGCTCACGGATAACAAGGCTTACGATGCAGCCCTCGACCTTTCCGGGGATGCCGGCGATATCATCGCAGTCATTCTCCGTTGCGTTTGAAGTAAGCATCATTTCGCGCGTTACCGTTGCGGCAACAACGCGGCCGTTGAAGAAATATTTAAGGCCCGAGAGTATCTTACCCTCAAGCGTCATGCGCGCACGGGAGACCTGACGGAACAGGTCGAAGTTGAGCTTTTTAACATCGGCGCCGAAGCTCAAAAGCTCGCTTGCCGCTGCAAAAGTTTCCGCCGTGACGTTTGCATAGCGGAAGCAGCCGCAGTCGGTGGATACCGCCATGTACAACAGACTTGCTTCCTCGCTCGTAAGGCCGCCGCACAGCGCCTTTATTACCTCCAGCACGATCTCGCCGCAGGATGCTTTCGTCCCATCGAGCAAGAGCTCATGCGCATAGTGCGAATTCGACGGGTGATGGTCGATGCAAAGCTCAACATCCCCTGCAAAGCCCATAGGCAGCATATGCGCCTCGGCGACATCGACTGCAACCGCGCAGGAGTGCTCAAACTCCGGCGAAATGAAGCTGTCAACGTATTTCAAATACTTCGGCGTAATGTCGGGATTATTATAAAGTGCGGCCCTCTTCCCTATTCTGCGCAGTGCCGAGCACAGCGCCGCCGCGCCGCCAAGCGTGTCTCCATCCGGGCGAACATGCGTCAGCAGCAGGATATTATCATGTTCTTTCAGCCAATCGGCGCACTGCGTGATATTCATTCCTCGACCTCGTCATCGTCATAGCTGATATCAAGGCCGCTTATGATCTCATTGATATGCGCGCCGTATTCAATGCTGTGGTCAAGCTCAAATACCGGTTCCGGAGTATTGCGGAGCTTGAGTGAATTGCCAAGCTCGCGTCTGAGCCAGCCGGACGCGGATTTGAGGCCCTTTTTGAACTCTTTTTCGTTTTCAAGACCCATGACGGACAGCCAGATCTTGCAATAGCGCATATCGCCCGTTGTTTCGACGCGGGTGACGCTTATCATGCCCTGGTTTACGCGCGAGTCTTTAATCTCGCGCAGGAGCTTGCTCATCACGCGCTGTATATCATCATTGGTCCTTCCAAGCTTATTTGAAGGCATACTTTTCCTCCTGTATCTGTGCGTTGGGCGGTCGAAACGACCGCCCGCTTATAATTATTACAGCTTTATCTGCTCCATAACGAAGCACTCGATAACATCGCCGACCTTGATGTCGTTGAATTTCTCGACCTGCATGCCGCACTCATAGCCGCTGGCAACTTCCTTAACGTCGTCCTTAAAGCGGCGCAGAGATGCAAGCTCGCCCTCGTGGACAACAACATTGTCGCGCAGGACACGCACCGAGCAGCCACGCTGGATCTTGCCGTCAAGCACATAGCAGCCGGTAACCGTGCCGACCTTGGAGACCTTGTAAGTCTCGCGGACTTCGGCGTGGCCGATGATGACTTCCTCGAACTTCGGGGCAAGCATGCCCTTCATAGCAGCTTCGATCTCGTTAATGCAGTCGTAAATTACACGATACATACGCATATCGACATTGGCACGGGCCGCACTGTCACGCGCGGCGTTATCGGGACGGACATTGAAGCCGACGATAATTGCGCCGGAGGTCGCTGCAAGCATAACGTCGGACTCGTTGATAGCGCCGACTGCGTTATGGATGACCTTAACGCGAACCTCTTCGTTCGTTATCTTCTCAAGCGATGCCTTGACAGCCTCGGCAGAACCCTGAACGTCGGCCTTGACGATGATGTTCAGAGTCTTCATTTCGCCGGCCTGGATCTGGCTGAAGAGATCCTCAAGGCTGACCTTCTTATTATTGCCGAATGCGGCGTTCTTCTGCTGGGTCTTACGCTCTTCAACGAGCTCGCGAGCCATGCGCTCGTCTGCAACTGCGTTAAATGTGTCGCCCGCGCTGGGGACCTCGGACATGCCGGAGATCTCGACCGGGACAGAGGGGCCGGCTTCGGTTATGCGCACACCCTTGTCGTTTATCATCGTGCGGACGCGGCCGACAGCCGTACCGGCAATGATGATATCGCCGAGCTTGAGGGTACCGTTCTGAACAAGAACGGTCATTATGGGGCCGCGGCCCTTGTCGAGCCTTGCCTCGATGACTGCGCCCTTTGCAGCGCGGTTCGGGTTTGCCTTGAGTTCCTGCACTTCGGCGAGGATAACGAGGTTTTCAAGCAGGTTATCGATGCCCTGACCGGTCTTTGCCGAGATGGGACACACGATAGTCTCGCCGCCCCACTCTTCGGGAACGATGTCATACTCGGTAAGCTGCTGCTTGATACGCTCGGGATTTGCGCCGATGGTATCCATCTTGTTTATCGCAACGACGAGCGGGATGCCCGCCGCCTTTGCGTGGTTAATGCTTTCAATGGTCTGAGGCATGATGCCGTCATCGGCTGCAACGACGAGGATTGCGATATCCGTAACCATTGCGCCGCGGGCACGCATGGAGGTGAATGCCTCGTGGCCCGGAGTATCAAGGAAGGTGATGGGGCTGCCGTTAATTTCGACAGTGTATGCGCCGATGTGCTGAGTGATGCCGCCGGCCTCGCCGGAGGCGACATTTGCATGGCGGATATAGTCAAGCAGCGAGGTCTTGCCGTGGTCAACGTGACCCATGACGACAACGACGGGGGCGCGGCCGACGAGCTCATCTTCGCTGTCGGCATGGTCGTCAATGAGTTTTTCCTCGACCGTGACGACGACTTCCTTTTCGACCTTGCAGCCAAATTCCATGGCAACGAGCGCTGCGGTATCGTAATCGACAATATCCGAAACGGAGGCGAATACGCCGAGCTTTATAAGGCGCTTAATGACTTCGCCCGCAGACTTCTTCATTCTCGCTGCAAGCTCGCCAACATTAATTTCGTCCGGGATCATGACCTTGAGCTGCTGCTTCTTTGCTATCTCAAGCTGCAGCTTCTGCATCTTGTCGCGCTCTTCCTGGCGGCGCTTTGCGCTTGCTGCCTGACCCTGCTGACGCTGCTTTGCCTTGTTGACGATCTTTTCCTTGCCGCCCTTACGGTCGCGATCACGGTTCCTACCCTTGTCGCCGGCCATATTGTCAAACTTCTCGTCATACTTGTCTATATTGACTGCCGCACTGCCGCGAGTATCGACAACGCGCTTTTCCGCGACCTGGCGCGGAACATGCGGCTTATTCTCTTTTTCCTTCTTAGGCTGCTGGGCAGGTTGCTGCTGTGCAGGTGCGGCCTTCTTATCGGCGGGCGCCGCGGTCTTTTCAGCCTTCTTCTCAGCAGGCTTTGCCTCTGCTTTGGGCGCAACATTGAATATGTCGGCAAGGCTTGCTACCTGATTGTGCTGAGTGAGATACTCAAATATAACGTCAAGCTCGTTATTCTCCAGTACCTGCATATGGTTTTTAGGAGTCGTGGCATAGTCAGTCAATATCTGAGTTATCACCTTGGATGTCGTATTAAAATCCTTTGCTACCTCGTGTACTCTGTATTTCATCATGCTCATGCATTAGTCCTCCTTTTACCTGTCCTCTTGTTTTTCTGCCGGTCACTGTCGGTCTTCTTGCGCTTTTTGCTTTCCTCGGCACGCCTGTGTATCGCCTGTGCCGCTTCATTATATTTAGTAGGCTCCATCTCATATAACAACTTAATGAACGCATCGGCAAAGCCGATATCGCATATTGCCGCCATCGAGCAGCCGCTTTTTGAAACATACGAGGATATTTCATCCTTCGTAAACGGCACGGTTATGAGCTGAGCCTTGCTTGCGTACATATAACCGGCGGCGCGCTTTTGCGCGTTTTGCGATGCGTCGCATGCCAATATCACAAGCTTTGCCTCATGCTCCCTGACCGCCGTTCCCGTTTCGACCTCGCCGATTCGGATGGCGTTTGCCTTTCGCATAAGGCCGAGCAGATTAAGTGCTTTTTCCTTCATTGGCTCGCCTCCATCTGCTCTTCGAGGGCTTTATAAATCTCTTCCGGTATCTGAACGGAAAAGGCTCTTTCCAATGCTCTTGACTTTGTTGCTTTCTTCAGACATTCCGCCGACGGGCAAAGGTATGCTCCCCTGCCGGGCTTTTTGCCGTTAAAGTCAAGGCTTACCTCGCCCTCGGGCGAGCGCACCGCGCGTATAAGCTCGCGCTTGGGCTTCATTTCACGGCAGCCCAAGCACTGCCGCATGGGTATTTTCTTCTGCACTTTTGGCTGCCTCCTTTCGATTTATGCTTCGGATTCGGGCTTAATGTCTATCTTAAAGCCGGTAAGTCTTGCTGCGAGGCGGGCGTTCTGACCCTCCTTGCCTATCGCCAGCGAAAGCTGACTGTCGGGAACGATTACGCGGCAGCTTTTGCCGTCTTCGAGCATCGTGACGCTCACGACCTCGGACGGAGCAAGCGCGGCTGCAATGTATTCCTCGGGAATCTCGCTGTATTTAATGATGTCTATCTTCTCGCCGCCGAGCTCATCGACGATGCTTGCAACACGGCCGCCCTTGGGGCCGACGCAGGAGCCGATGGGATCAACATCGGGGTCAGTCGACCACACAGCCATCTTCGTGCGGCTGCCGGCCTCACGCGCGATGGACTTGATTTCGACCGTACCGTCATAAATTTCGGGCACTTCAAGCTCGAAAAGGCGCTTGACAAGACCGGGATGCGTGCGGCTTATTAGGACCTGGGGGCCCTTGGTCGAATTTCTGACCTCAACGACATAGACCTTTATGCGGTCACCCTCGGTGAGGGGCTCAGTCTTAATTCTCTCATTGGGTGCAAGCATTGCCTCGGTGTATTCGCTGTTGGAGCTTATGCGGATGGAAACGCTGCCCGTTCTCGGCTCTATGCGGGACACGATGCCGGTGAGTATCTCATGCTCTTTGGAGGTAAACTCCTCATAAACGATGCCGCGCTCAGCCTCGCGGATGCCCTGAATGATGACCTGCTTTGCCGACTGCGCCGCGATACGGCCGAACTTCTTCGTCTCGACCGGGATCTTCACCGTGTCGCCGAGCTTTGCGCGCTTTGTTATCTTCTTTGCCGCCTCAAGGTCAATTTCCAGTGCCGGCTCCTCGACCTGCTCGACTGCGACCTTGTTGACATACATCTCAATGCGCTTTCTGTCCTCATCCAGCAGGATATCGACATTATCTGCACACTCGGGATTATCGCGTCTGAAAGCGGCGAGCATCGCCTGCTTTATTTTATCGTACATATACTCTTTGGGAATGCCCTTTTCTTTTTCAAGATCTTCAATGGCAGAGAAAAATTCAGCGTTCATTTTCAATATACCTCTTCTTTATTATATGGTCACATGCAGCTTGACCTGCGCGACCTGTTCCTTTTTTAATTCCGTGCCGGAAACCGTCACCGCGCCGTCGTTATACGCTTCGAGCGTTCCGACGATGGCTTTTCTGCCGTCAAGCGGCTGATACAGCTTCACTTCGACCTCCGAGCCTATAAACCGCTCGAAATCCGACGGGCGCTTGAGCTCGCGCTCAGCTCCGGCAGAGCCGACCTCGAACACATAGCTGTCGGGAATAGGGTCTGCTTCATCGAGTATCGGGTCAAGCCTGCGGCTTATCGTCTCGCAGTCTGTTATGCCGACGCCGCCCTCTTTATCAATAAAAATGCGCAGATACCATGCTCCGGCTTCTTTAACATATTCAACGCTCCACAGCTCACAGCCGGCCTCTTCGACGACCGGACGGGCAAGAGCCTCGACCCTATCGGTGATCTTACTCATACACAGCTCCTGATTCTTTCAATCTTAAAATGCTCAACAAAAAGAGTGGGCTGTGACCCACTCTTGAGAATTAACTGACTTACTCGTATATAATAGCACCTATATATCGTGATTGCAAGCATTTTTTGCTTATCTGCACACAAATTATTGCCTGTTACTTATAATGTGCGGCAAACTCCTCGAGGCAGAGGCCGTTTTCCATAATAAACACAGCCGCATCCTTGCCGACATAGCGATAATGCCACGGCTCATCCCAGCCGGTTATGCTCTTTTTGTTACCGGGAAAGCGCTTAATAAAGCCAAACTCGGCACAATGTGCATCCAGCCAGTCGAAAAACTTGCTGTCCATCGCGCTGTAGTCAAGAACATCATATTCCTTATCCATTATGTCCATGGCAAGCCCCGTCTGATGGTCGCTCGTACCGGGGCGCGCAACGATAAGCGCGGCAAGCTCCTGCGCTTCTTCATATGTATAAGCCCCGTTTGCGCTAAGCTCCGTCGCCTTTTCGCTGAAAAGCTGCTGCTGGTCGGCATACGAAACATAGCCCGTGCTGATATACGGGTCAAAGCCCGCTTCCTTGGCCGCCGCTATGAGCTCAGACAAGCTCGATATCACGCGCTTATCAAAATACGGCCCGTCGGAGTCAAGCTGCTTAAACGTATCCGGCGCATAGGACTTCTGCGGCGTGTCAGCATTGATTATAACATACTGCCACTCGGTTATTGTTAGCGCCGGGAAGTCAAGGTCGCTGTACTTATCCAGCGAGACATTCGATGCGCTGTTATATCCGCTCAGGGGATCGGCAAGGTTATTGGACTTTACGAAAACCGAATCCGCCCCGCCGACAACTATCTCAGAGGTGAGCTGAACGCGGGAATTGACGATCAATATAAGCGTCACCGACATAATGAGCATGAAGAATGTCCACACTGTTTTTTTGACGCGCATTCGTCCCACCTCCTGTGTTTTATCGAGTTATTTTAACACAAACGCCCGAGTTATACAAGTGTCTTAATTTTCGCCGAGCTCGGCGCGCAGCTTTTCGAGGGCTTTCTTCTCAAGGCGGGACACATACGAGCGGCTGATTTCGCACTCAAGCGCTGTTTCGCGCTGAGTAAGAGGCGGCTTGCCGCAAAGCCCGTATCTCAGGCGGATTATCCTCGCCTCGCGCGGGGTAAGCGAGCTTTCGATAAGCCCGTGCAGCTTTCCGCACAGCTCCATCTCCCCTATTCTTTCGCACATCTCATCGTCCTGCGCCAAAACGTCCATGAGCGACAAGCTGTTGCCCTCGCCGTCGGTGTCCAGCACATCCGACAGGCTCACATCGCCCAGCGTCTTTTTCTGACTGCGAAAGTGCATGAGTATCTCATT
>CAZWJM010000055.1:0-9638 GCA_964634435.1 uncultured Oscillospiraceae bacterium
GCAAAGCCTTGCCTGACAGGGCACTCTCTCGCTTAAAAATCTACGACCTCTGCAACAGAGATTTTGCCCTTAGTCGAGGCAGAGGACGCGGGAATACTGGCGTATTTCAAGGACGATAACGATGAATAAGGGCAAAATATCATTGCAGAGGCGGCTCGAATAGCGTCGCTTTTGCTTAAAGCGCATCCCCGCGTAAGGCGGTTAAAATATTTGTTTTCTAAAAAAAGCAAAAATAAAGAAAAGAGGTAGCAACATGGTAAAGGTAACCATCAATGAGGACCTGTGCAAGGGCTGCGGTCTGTGTGCAAGAGCATGCCCCAAGGGTTGCATTGAACTTTCCAAGGCAAAAATCAACGCAAAAGGCTATCACCCGGCAGAGGTCGTAAAACCTGAAGAGTGCATCGGCTGCGCATCCTGCGCACGCACTTGCCCCGACGTGGTGATCCGCATCGAGAAGGATTAAGGAGGAAAATTAAAATGGCAAAAACTCTTATGAAGGGTAGCGAAGCTATTGCAGAGGCAGCCATCAGAGCCGGCGCTCGTTATTTCTTCGGCTATCCCATCACCCCGCAGACTGAGATCCCTGAATACATGTCCGCGCGTATGTTTGACGCAGACGTCAACGGCTGCTTCCTGCAGGCAGAGTCCGAAGTCGCTGCAATCAACATGATCTACGGCGCAGCAGGCACCGGCGCCCGCTGCATCACTTCCTCCTCCAGCCCCGGTATCTCCCTGAAGCAGGAAGGTATATCCTACTGCGCAGGCGCGATGCTTCCCTGCGTCATCCTGAACGTCATGCGCGGCGGCCCCGGCCTCGGCAACATTCAGGCTTCCCAGGGCGACTACTTCCAGGCTGTCAAGGGCGGCGGCAACGGTGACTATCACCTGCTGACCTACGCACCCTCCTCCGTTCAGGAAGCTGTCGACATCATGATGTTCGCATACGACAAGGCAGAGCAGTACCGCATCCCCGTACTGTTCATCGCAGACGGCATCATCGCTCAGATGATGGAGCCTGTTGAGATGCCCGAAATGGTCGATTTCAAGATCGATCCGGAGAAGAAGCCATGGGCCTGCACCGGCTGGAAGCCCGGCGACGATCCTGCAAAGCGCGGCGTCATCAACTCCATCTACATCGATACCGAGTCCCTCACCATCCACAATGAGGAGCTCCAGGCAATGTACAGAGAAGTTACTGCAAACGAGCAGATGTGGGAAACCTACAACTGCGAGGGCGCAGAGTACCTCATCACCGCATTCGGCACTGTTGCACGTATTGCAAAGTCCGCTATTGATCAGCTCAAGGCTGAGGGCATCAACGTCGGTATGGTACGTCCCATCACCGTATGGCCGTTCCCGTACGAGGCAGTTAAGGAAGCCGCCTGCGCAGAAGGCATCAAGGCAGTTCTCGACGTAGAGCTGAACGAAGGCCAGATGCTCGAAGACGTTAAGATCGCCGTCAACGGCGCAAAGCCCATCGATTTCTTCGGCCACTACGGCTCTCAGATGCCCACCACCGACGAGATCGTTGCAAAGATCAAGAGCATGAAGGAGGGTAAATAAATGTCCGTAGTATTTGAGAGAACTAAACTCCTTTCCGATAAGGTTTTCCATTATTGCCCCGGCTGCAACCACGGCATAATCCACCGCCTGGTCGCTGAGTCCATCGAGGAGCTCGAAAAGGAAGGCGTCATCGAAGAAGGTAAGGTCATCGGCGTAGCACCTGTTGGCTGCTCCGTATTTGCATATGATTACTTTAACTGCGATATGTACGAGGCTGCACACGGCCGCGCACCCGCAGTCGCAACCGGCGCAAAGCGCGTCGTCGGCAAGGACACCCTCGTTTTCACCTATCAGGGTGACGGCGACCTTGCTTCCATCGGTACTGCTGAGATCGTCCACGCTGCACACCGCGGCGAGAAGATCTGCACCATCTTCGTCAACAATGCTATTTACGGCATGACCGGCGGCCAGATGGCACCTACCACCCTCGTTGGTCAGAAGACCACCACCTCTCCCAGAGGCCGTGACGAAGGCTGGTGCGGCGCACCTATCCGCGTTTCCGAGATGCTCGCAACTGTTCCCGGCGCATACTACATCGAGCGCTGCGCTGTCAACAACAATGCAAACATCATGAAGACCAAGAAGGCTATCAAGAAGGCATTTACCTATCAGATGCAGGGTAAGGGCTTCTGCCTTATCGAGGTCCTCTCCACCTGCCCGACCAACTGGGGCCTGAGCCCGATCGAGGCAATGAAGTGGCTTGAAGAGAACATGATCCCGTATTATCCTCTCGGTGTTAAGAAAGACAAGGAGGCCGAATAATATGACTAATACATTTATATTCGCCGGTTTCGGCGGTCAGGGCATGCTCCTGATCGGTAAGTTCCTTGCAATGGCTTGCATGCTCGACGGTAAGCACGTTTCCTGGCTGCCTTCCTACGGCCCTGAGATGCGCGGCGGTACCGCCAACTGCTCCGTCATCGTTTCCGATGAGCCCGTTGCTTCCCCGCTGGTTGACCAGGCTGACGTCGTTGTCGCAATGAACCGTCCTTCTCTGGACAAGTTCGAGCGCAGCGTAAAGCCCGGCGGCGTTCTCGTTATCAACAGCTCCCTCATCGACCGCAAGGCAGAGCGTGACGACATCCAGGTCGTTTACTGTGACGCAAACCGCCTGGCAGAAGAAGTCGGCAACCCCAAGGGCGCAAACGTCGCTATCCTGGGCGCACTTCTCGCAAAGGCTCCTGTCGTTGACGACGACAAGATGAGCGAGGCAATCCGCATTGAGCTCGGCGAGCGCAAGGCAAAGTTCCTCCCCGGCAACATGAAGGCTCTTCAGGCCGGCAAGGAAGACGCTGCAAAGCAGTAATCTTAGCTTCAAACATAGCAGGTACGAACATTTGTTCGTACCTGTTTTTATTTTTCCATATTTCCCTCGTGCAAATAACATTTCTCAACAGCGCAGTCTGACGCGCTTCGGAGAATTACATAAGTATAATAATTATTACTTTATGTAAACTTACGGAGGGCAAAAATGGACATGAAAGGCTCTATCGCGGCTCTGAAGCACGCTGTGGCAAACAGCGCGCCCGAGCGCACATCACCGGAGGTCATGGCGGCGGCCATGGCCATCGTGCATCTTATCGGCGGGGTGCTGCTGGCCTCGGCGCGGCTGCTGGGTGCGGCAGGGCCGTTTGGCATGGCGGCGGTCGCGGCCTCGGGCGCGGGGCTGAACGGCGTGTTCTGTCTCGCGGGCGCGGCTGTCGGATACATATTAAGCGCGGGGCTTGCCGGGGGTATAAGATACCTCGCGGCGGTGGTTTTGGTGTATACCGTGAGCTTTGCGTTTCAGGATACGCGCATAGGAAAAGCCCGCGTCTTTGCGCCGACTGCTGCCGGAGCAGCGGCCCTTTTGACCGGCATACTATCAAGCTTCACAACCGTTTTCACCGAAGCGCCGACGGCGGCGGTGATACTTATCGAAACCGTGTTTTCCTTTGGTGGCTGCTGGTTTTTCCGCGAAGCGCTCAGCGACGCAGAGCGCACGACGGAATCGGAGGAGCTCAGATACGCAGGCAGCGTGCTCATAACGTCGGCCGTGCTGCTCATGGCGCTTTCGCAGATAGTGCTGCTCGAGACAATATCGCTCGGGCGCTGCACGGCGCTTTTGATGGTCATGACCTTCACCCTGCGCTGCGGCATAATGACCGGCTGCACCGTCGGCACGGCCTTCGGCATAGCGATGGATCTCACAGCCGGAGGGCTTCCGTTTTACACGATGGCGTATGCTTTCGGCGGCCTGCTCGCGGGTGTATTCAACCGGCATGGGCGAATTTTGTTCCTGCTCGCGTTTATTTCGGCAAACGCCGCGGCGGTGGCCTGTGCATGGGCTGTGCAGGCGCCCACGGAGGCGCTGTTTGAGGTCTTTGCCGCCTCGGTCATATTCCTGCTCCTGCCCTCGGGATTTTTAAACCGCGTCGGCTCAGTCGTCCAGCCGGTCATCGGCGGCAGCGGCGAGTCGGGTCTGCGCCGGTATTCCGCGCGAAAGGTCATGGGGCTAAGCCGCGCATACGCAAGCCTTTACGATATTGTGCGCCGCAATGTCGAGCAACCGGTGAACGACTCAGACCCCGCCAAGGTGTTCGACCGCGCGGCTGACAGCGTCTGTCTCAAATGTCGGGAGAAAAACCGCTGCTGGAACCGCGATTATATCGACACGATATCGGCCTTGAACGACGCAAGCATTGCCATGCAGCGGCGCGGCATATTAGAACTTTCGGATATCCCGCGGCGCTTCACCGAGCGCTGCAAAACGCCTGAGGCATTCGTCACCGCCGTCAATGCCGAGCTTCGCGCGTCGGCCTACAGGCGGCAGTACGCCGAAAGCCTGTGCGAAAGCCGCGATACGGCGTGGGGCCAGTATTCGGATATGGCGGATATTTTGAGCGGTGTTTCAAAGGAGCTGTCCGGCACGAACGGCGCTGACCATTTGGCCGAGCGGCGGCTTATCCGCTATCTGCTGTCGCAGGATATAGACGCCGATGCGGCGGTCTACCGCGATGCGCGCGGCAGGCTCCGCGCCGTTATCGAAAGTGCAGCCCTCCCGCGCCTTACGCGGCAGGATGGCTACCTCGACAAGCTCTCGGGCGTTTTGGGCATGCGTCTGTGCCGCCTGAGGAGCGAGGGCGAGAGCGAGGCAAAGCTCGTTTTAATGGAGGCAGAGCCCCTTGCCGTGTCCGTCGGCATTGCGGCCATGAAGAAAAAGGGCGAAAAGGTCAGCGGCGATAAGGGCACGTATTTCAAGACCGATGCCGGTGTGCTGTGCGTCATTTTATCCGACGGTATGGGCTGCGGCGAGGCCGCCGCAAACGACAGCCGTGAGGTCATCGAGATCCTTGAGGGCTTCCTGCGTGCCGGAGTCGACCCCGCCGTTGCGATGAAAACGCTCAACTCCGTCATGCTCTTGAAATGCGGCGATAATTGGGGCTTTGCCACCGTTGACCTGATGTGCGTCGACCTGTTTTCGGGCGAGACGTGCTTTTATAAATACGGCGCCGCGCCAAGCTATGTGAGCTCCGCACGCGGGATACGGCGCATAAAATGCGAGAGCTTCGCCCCGGGGCTTGCCGGCACGGCGGGGGCCGCGCCCGATATCGTGCGCATGCGCCTGAAGCCCGGCAACACGGCCATCATCGCATCCGACGGCGTAGTCGGCGACGATGACGACACATGGCTGCGCGATATGCTCTTATCCGGCGGCGACGATATGAAATCGCTTGCCCGCGCCGCGCTCAAATCGGCGGAGAAAAACTGCGGCGGTGCGGATGATATGACGGTGCTGGCCGTGCGCGTTTCCGAGCGCGCATAGAATATTGGCAGGAAGGGTAAAATATATGCATCTGAAGGACAGGGAGGCAGGAAATGTGGTCAAAGGCGTCGCAAAGCGTGTCATAGTCGTCAAATCGCCCGACCCCAAGGTGTTTGAGGAGGCAATATTCATTGTGCGCGAGGACTATCTGAAAACTGCGGGCGTGACCCGCTCACAGCTTTTGCACCAGGCGCGCGAGGCCGCCGGGATATACACCGGCACCCTGCGCCGGGGCAGTGCGCACACGGGCATCGTCGCCGCGCTCTCGGCCCTCGTCGGAAGCGGCGCTGCCACCGCGATAATGCATTTTTTCTGAACTGCCTCATTGCATTGCCTTTTTATCTGCTGTATACTCGTTATAAGAGGTGAGCATATGGCAAACGAGGATAAAAAGGATTTCAACGCGATGCTGCATGACAGCAAGGACATGCCGAAAATGCAGGTCATCACCGATAAGGCCAGCATCGAAAAATACGGCGGCGAGCGCATGTATTTTGCCCCGCCCATTGATTACGACGCCATAATGCGCCGTGTGCCGTTTGGAAAGCTCACGACCGTGGGCGATATCCGCGCGTATTTTGCACAGCAAAACGATGCCGATTTCACTGAGCCCATCACGGCGGGCATATTCGTCTCCATCGCGGCATGGGCGAGCTTCCAGCGCGAGAGTGACGAAACACCGTACTGGCGCACGCTCAAATCCGGCGGGGAGCTAAACCCCAAGTACCCCGGCGGCATTGAGGCGCAGCGCGCAAAGCTCGAGGCCGAGGGACACACGATCATCCAAAAGGGCAGAAAGAATATCCGCTATTTCGTAAAGGACTACGAGCAGTCACTTATAAAGCTTTGATTCCCGTCGACAGACGGGAATTATTTTGTCAAAAATAAAGCTTTCCTTTTTGATGGATATGTTGTATACTGAAATTAGCATAAGCTAACTGAGGTGAAAAATGACTGAAAAAACGTTTAAAATAAGCGGAATGCACTGCGCGGCATGCTCGTCGAGCCTTGAGCGATTCATGGGGCGTCAGGCCGGAGTGCAGAGCGTATCCGTTAACCTTACGACCGAGAAAATGGACATCGTGTATGACGACAGCCTCGATGTTCCGCAGATATGCGAGCTTGTTTCGCGCCTGAGCTTCGGAGCGGAGGAATATGTTTCGGCCGATGCGCTCGCGGCGGAAAATCGCCGGAAGGAGGAGCAGGAAAAGCTCGATGAATTAAAGCGGATGAAAACGCGCGTTATCATCTGCGCATGCTTTGCCGTGCCGCTGCTTTATGTCTCGATGGGGCATATGATAGGCCTGCCGCTGCCGGACGCGATATCGCCGCACCATGCGCCGCTTGCTTTTGCACTCGTGCAGCTCATCCTGACCCTGCCCATCGTCATCGGCGGCAGGAACTTTTACATTAATGGCTTCGGAAGCCTCGTGAAGGGCCACCCGAATATGGACACGCTCGTCGCGGTCGGCACATTTTCCGCGCTGGCCTACGGCGTGTATGCACTGATAAAGATCGCCCTCGGCGACCTCAGCTATGCGGACAATCTGTTTTTTGAAAGCGCGGCTGTGGTCATAACCCTCGTCATGCTCGGCAAATTCCTCGAAGCGCGCAGCAAGCGGCACACGTCGGATGCTATCCGCGCACTTACAGAGCTTGCGCCCGAAACGGCGCTGGTCACGCGCCACGGCGAAACGGGCGAGGTACCGGTGTCGGAGCTTCGCGAGGGCGATGTCATAACCGTGCGTCCGGGCGAGAGATTCCCTTGCGACGGAACCGTCACCTCCGGCGCGTCGAGCGCGGATTTGAGTATGCTGACAGGTGAGAGCCTGCCCGTGTCGCTCGACGTCGGAAGCGCCGTCACCGGCGGCAGCATAAACGGCGAGGGGCTTATCGTGTTCACGGCCACCAAGGTTGGCGGCGATACCGCCCTTGCGCAGATAATCCGCATGGTCGAGGATGCCCAGGGCAAAAAGGCGCCGATAGCCAAGCTTGCCGACAAGGTCGCGGGCGTTTTCGTGCCTGTAGTCATGGGCATAGCCGTTGTCGCGGCGGTTATCTGGGCGCTGTGCGGCAAGGATATCGAGTTTGTGCTCAATATCTTCGTGTCGGTGCTCGTTGTTGCCTGCCCCTGCTCGCTCGGCCTTGCAACGCCGACGGCTATCATGGTCGGTACGGGGCGCGGCGCGGAGCTTGGCGTTTTGTATAAAAGCGGCGAGGCGCTTCAGACCATGGCCTTTGCCGACACCGCCGTTCTCGATAAAACCGGCACCGTCACCGAGGGCAAGCCGCAGCTTTGCGATATCTATGCCGTCTCCGGCGCGGAGGATGAGCTGCTTGCCATCTGCGCGGCGGCAGAGTCAGGCTCCGAGCACCCCGTTGCCAAGGCCATAACCGAGGCCGCGGCAATGCGCCGTTATCGCATCCCGACAGCCGAGAGCATAACCGCCGTGCCGGGCCGCGGAGTGAAAGCCGTGGTCGATGGGCGCGAGGTCATCATCGGAAACGCCCGCCTCATGGACGAAAACGGCGTTTCGATAAGCGCCGCCGACAAGGTTTCAGAGCTTGAAAACGCGGGCTGTATGCTCATGTTTGCCGCCATCGACGGTGAGTTTGCCGGACTGTTCGGCGCGGTCGACACGATAAAGGCCGACAGCCCCGAGGCGATATCTAATTTGCATAATATCGGAATTAATACAGTTATGTTAACCGGAGATAACGAAAAAGCCGCGCGCTCCATTGCCGATAAAGCCAATATCGACAGCGTGCTCGCGGGAGTTCTGCCCGAGGGCAAGGCCGGTGAGGTCGAAAAGCTCAAGGCCG
Organism: uncultured Oscillospiraceae bacterium; assembly: GCA_964634435.1. Lineage (GTDB taxonomy): Bacteria > Bacillota > Clostridia > Oscillospirales > Oscillospiraceae > F23-B02. The sequence goes on from CAZWJM010000055.1 coordinate 8,192, forward strand.
CGGGCAAAAAGGTCTGCATGGTCGGCGACGGCATAAACGACGCGCCGGCGCTCGCCTCGGCCGACATCGGCGTCGCGATAGGCAGCGGCACGGACGTTGCCATCGAGTCTGCCGACGTGGTGCTCATGAGCTCGCACCTCACCTCGCTCGTGACTGCTGTGCGCCTGAGCCGTGCCGTCATCCGCAACATCAAGCAGAACCTGTTTTGGGCGTTTTTCTACAACAGCGTCGGCATCCCCTTTGCCGCCGGCCTGTTTTATGCCTTCGGCGGGCCGCTGCTCAGCCCCATGTTCGCGGGCGCCGCAATGGCGCTCAGTTCCATCTCCGTCGTGTCAAATGCCCTGCGGCTTAAAAAGTTTGAATGAAGCAAAAAGCAAGCCGGATCGTGAGAGATCCGGCTTGCTTTTTGCTGCGTAAGAGCATTATGGCTGCTTATGTTCTTTGTATGCTTATATCATGGCTAAGAGGGTTCCTCTCTTGGACTTCACCATATAGTGAAATGTATACTGCATAGTCGAACTTATATCTGTCAACGAATTCACCATAATCATCATATCCGGCAAATGTACCCTTTACTCTAACACAGTAGCTGAGTTCATCACTAACAACATCAGAAACCTTGCTGACATCAACGCTTCCAATGTCGGGATAGGTTATTTTGTCGATTTTGCTGTTACGCCTTGTAGCTTTGTCAAGCAGGTCATATACGCCATCGCCGTTTACGTAATCCCTGGCAATGCTTTCTGCTTTGCTCTCGCTGATTTCGCTCTTCAATTCCGAACTTTCCTCGGGCTCGGTCTGCGCGTCGTCATCGCTGGTGTCGCTACCACAAGCCGTGAGCGCGAACAGCATTATAACTGCAAGCACTAATGCGAACGTTCTTTTGATTCTCATGTTTTGTTCCTCTCCTTTAAAGTTGTCTATTTCTTTTTGAATTTAGTAGCAGGATGAAATGATTATAGCCCGTATACGGGCAATTGTCAACAAAAAGTTTAGTTTGTACTCTTATCGTAAGTACTCTAAATCCAAAGGAGCAGAGCATTTATGATAACATTCGAACCGCTGTGGAGGACGATGAAGGACAGGGGCATTTCGCAGTATAAGCTCATAAAGGAATATCACATCAGCACAGGCCAGCTCGACCGGCTCAGGAAGAATGGTAACGTGAGCACATACACCCTCGACCAGCTGTGCAGGATACTCGACTGCCGCTTGGAGGACGTTGCGGAGTATGTTGAGAAATAAAAACCTACGCGAATACTGCTGTCGGCCCATAGTACAGTAACACTCCTGCAAATTGATTTGCAGGAGTGTTCTTGAAATATTACAATTTTATCATATAATAGGCTTATGGGAAGACGTAGGAGTGCTCCTTATATGCACCGCACCGGTGCCTCCCTCTGACGAGGGAGGTGGCAAAAATCTTTGATTTTTGACGGAGGGAGAG
>CAZWJM010000056.1:0-9387 GCA_964634435.1 uncultured Oscillospiraceae bacterium
GGGTGCACTTTTTATCTTGTGCTTTTTGGTGTTGTATGATAAAATAACAAAGTTAAGTATACATAATATCTTGGGAGAGCAGATAATGAGCATATTGGACGCTATAATTCTCGGGCTTGTGCAGGGCGTTGCGGAGTTCTTGCCGATCTCCAGCTCGGGACATCTTGCGATACTGCACAATCTTTTCAATATGTCCGATCTCGGCGGCAGTCATATGTTTTTCGACGTGCTGCTGCATTTCGGCACGCTTATAGCCATCTGCTTCATGTATTGGGGCGACATTCGCTCGATGGTCGGGCAGACGTTGGACGTGTTCGCGGGCAGAACGCGCGACGAAAACGGACGTGCGCGAAGGTTTCCGCAGGCGAGGATGCTGATGCTCATCGTCGTTGCGACGCTTCCGCTGGTGCTGATCCTTCCCGTGCATAAGTACATTGAGGCGCTTTCCAATTCAACGGTCTATGTCGGCATCGCGCTGATACTGACAGGCTGCATCCTGCTCGTGGCCGACAAAATGGAAAAGGGCACGAAGACGGCAAAGAACATGCTCGTCACCGACGCGCTCATCATCGGCCTTTGCCAGTGCGTTGCAACGCTGCCGGGTCTTTCGCGCTCCGGCACAACGATAACGGCCGGCATCGCAACGGGGCATGACCGCAGCTTTGCCGTGAAGTTTTCGCTTCTTATGAGCATACCGGCGGTGCTCGGCGCGACGCTTATAGAGCTTATTGACGCATTCAAGGTCGGCATTGACCCCGCGCTGATTCCGGCGTATCTGTTCGGCATGATCGCCGCGATGATATCGGGCGTACTTTCGATAGGCCTTCTCAAGATGATCGCACGCAAGACGCGCTTCGGCGGATTTTCGTATTACTGCTGGGTGGTCGGCGTGACGACTATTATACTTTCACTGATATTCTGATAAAGGCAGGGAAGCTAAGAAAATGGCTCAAACGTCTACAAAGAAAAAAACAAATACATCGCAGAAGAAAGGCTCGCAGACTCAGGCCAAAAGCCGGAAGGATGCAGCCCCCGCGCCGGAGAGCAATAGCGCACAGAGGATCATTGCGGCGGTCTGCTTCCTGTTTGCGGCGGTGCTCGTGGTCATCGGCGTGTTCGCGCATGACGGCGTTGTCGTCGCGTGGCTGTGCTCACTGCTGAAGGGCCTGTTCGGCTACGGCTTTTGGGTGTGCGCTCCTGTGTTCCTGCTCGCGGCATATATTTTGGCGTTTCACAGGGAAAGAAAATGCGCATGGCGGCTGACGGCGGCGCTGCTTCTGCCGCTCATGAGCGGTGCGCTAATTAGCCTATTGCTTTCGCAGGTGCTCGTGTCAAACCTCAGCGGCTTTGGCGTTATGCTCGGAACGCTGTACACCGGCGGCAAGAGCATGCTGTGCGGCGGCGTACTCGGAACGCTGCTGGCATTTGGGCTTGAAAAGGCGTTCAGCATTTACGGCGCTGCAATAATCCTGCTGCTTGCGCTCATATTCTTCGCGCTGTCATCGCTGAGCGTGACACCGAGGATGATCTTTGACTTCTTCCGTGCGGATAGACCCGAAAAGCCCGCAAAGAAGGAAAAGCAGACCCCCGCAAAGGCTGATGACGAGCCCGTTATCGAGATCGTGCCCGACGAAGCGGCAGAGCAGAGCAAAAAAGCCCGCCGCCGCGCGATAGATATCCCGCTTGACGATGAGCCGGCGTTTTCAAAGAAGCCGGCTGCGGCCGAAGAGCCCACCGTCAGGGAAGAGTCCGCACCGAAAAAAGAGGGCGGCATATTCGGCAAAAAGTCCAAGGCGGCAAGCAAGCCTACGACCGACAAGGTCGAGCCGATGACGATAGAAGAGGTCGAGGCCATGACGGGCGTTTCAGCCGTGAAGCTGACAAGCGACGGCGGTGTCAGCACCGGCGCCGTGTCCGATCCTCCTAAAAAGGCCACTGCCGCCGAGGTTGCGGCTGAGACCGAGGCAATACGCACGGCGATAGAATCGGCAACGACCGAGGGCGAATACGAAAAGCCCCCGATATTCCTGCTCAAAAAGGGTCACGCCGTGGCCGCAAACTCCGACGAGGAGCTGCGCACGAACCGCGAGCGCCTTGAAAGCACGATAAAAAGCTTCGGCGTGAATGCCCGCATAGTCGATACGACGCGCGGCCCCACGGTCACGAGATACGACCTTGAGCTCGAGCAGGGCGTAAAGCTCAGCAGACTTACAAATCTCGCAGGCGACATTGCCCTCGCGCTCGGCGTTGTGAGCGTTCGCATAGCGCCCATCCCCGATAAGATATCCACCGTCGGCATCGAGGTGCCCAATAAAATAATCAGCACAGTTTATCTGCGCGATATCATCGATTCGCCAAGCTTTGTGTCCTCCAAGTCAAAGCTCAGCTTTGCTATCGGCAAGGACATTGCAGGCCAGCCCGTTGTCGGCAACATTTCAAAGCTTCCGCATCTGCTTATCGCGGGCACTACGGGCTCGGGTAAGTCTGTGTGCATGAACTCGCTTATCATAAGCCTTCTGTATAAATCCGACCCCGATGAGGTAAAGCTCATCATGATAGACCCCAAAATGGTCGAGCTCGGCGTTTATAACGGCATCCCGCACCTGTATGTCCCCGTTGTCACCGACCCGAAAAAGGCGGCGGGAGCATTGCAGTGGGCAGTGACGGAAATGCTCAAGCGCTACAGGCTGTTTTCGGAGATGAGCGTGCGCAGCATCGATGCGTACAACGAGCATCTTCTGGAGAATAACCAGCCCAAGATGCCGCACATCGTCATCGTCATCGACGAGCTTGCAGACCTCATGCTCGTTGCCTCCAAGGACGTGGAGGAGAGCATTTGCCGCGTCGCTCAGATGGGACGCGCGGCCGGTATGCACCTTGTTATCGCAACTCAGCGTCCCTCGGCCGACGTCATCACCGGTCTTATGAAGGCCAATATCCCCAGCCGCATCGCTTTTGCCGTATCCAGCGCGCTTGAAAGCCGCATCATCCTCGATAACGCGGGCGCGGAAAAGCTCATCGGCATGGGCGACATGCTGTATGCCCCCATCGGCTGCGGAAAGCCTCTGCGTGTTCAGGGCGCATTCGTCAGCGACGAGGAGCGCGACGGCATAGTTGAGTTTATTAAGCGCCAGTCGACTGCACAGTACAGCGAGGACGTCATCGCTCAGATAGAAAAGGCCGCCGAGGACAAGGGCGCAAACGGCAAGGGCAGGTCTGACGACGATGAGCCGACGGCAAAGTCGGAATACGATGAGCTGCTCCCGCAGGCTGTTGATGTCATATTCGACACTAAGCAGGCCTCGGTGTCCATGCTCCAGAGAAGGCTGAAGCTCGGCTACTCGCGCGCTGCCCGCATCGTCGACCAGATGGAGGAGATAGGCATCATCGGCCCATTCGAGGGCTCGAAGCCCCGCCAGATACTCATAACGCGCGACCAGTGGCTTGAGATGCAGACCACCCAGGGCACAGCGCCCACCGAAACTCTCAGAATACAGACAGAGTTTTCAGACGACTTAGACGAGATATAATTCCAAGGGGCGGTTGACATAATATCGACCGCCCTTTAACACTATGGAGAACGCTATGGATGATTTCTTTTGCCCGCAGCTTAGCGCGGGGGATATCGGGAATATAAGCATGCTCGGCCTTGCGCATATAGGCGATGCCGTGTATGAGCTTTTGACGCGCACGATGCTGTGTGCCATGGGCGATAAGAAAGCAACGGAATTACACAAAAAAACCGTTGCCATCGTCAATGCGCCTGCCCAGGCCGAGGCCGCCGCGCGGCTGCTGCCGCAGCTTACGGAGGATGAGGCGCACATATATAAGCGCGGGCGCAACGCGAAGGTAAACTCCGTGCCGCACAAGGCCGATATCGCGCAGTACCACGCCGCGACGGGGCTTGAGGCGCTGTTCGGATGGCTGTATCTTCAGGGAAAAACGCAGCGCATAAACGAGCTGTACGCAATTTGCGTGGAGGGTAAATATGGCGCTTGATGCAATACTTTTATCGGGCGTTATTGCCGAGCTTTCGCCGAAAATGCACGGCGCGAGGATCGATAAGGTCCAGCAGCCCGAGCGGGATAAGATAGTTCTTTCCCTGCGCACAGCCAGCGAAAACGCGCGTATCCTCATCGATGCCGGTGCCGGAAGCGGCAGACTTCAGCAGACGAAAATGAGCTTTGAAAATCCCGCCGAGCCGCCGATGTTCTGCATGCTGCTCAGAAAATATCTGACCGGCGGCAGGATAGAGCGCATCGAGCAGCCCAATTGGGAACGCCTTGCTATGGTTTACATAACATCACGCAACGAGCTTGGCGACAGCGTTGACCTGCGCCTTGCGATTGAGCTCATGGGGCGCAGCTCAAACCTCGTGCTCATCGGCTCCGACGGCCGCATAATCGACTGCCTGCGCCGCATGGATTACGGCGGGGACGCCGAGCGCAGACTTCTGCCCGGTATGCTGTACCGCCTGCCGCCGCAGCAGAAAAAGCCGCTCATATTCTCGCTGACAAAGGACGAGATCCGCGCGCATCTTGCAGCGTCGGACATGGGCAAAAGTGTCGATAAGCGCCTGATGGACTCATTTTCCGGCCTGTCGCCGCTTATATGCCGCGAGCTTGACTGCCGCTGCGCCGCCTCGCCCGAGCTTTTGCCGGAGGTCATTGAGTCGTTCCTCGATTCCGTCCGTGCGGGTGAGCTCACGCCGACGCTGCTTACGGAGGCGGGAAAGCCCAAGGAATTTTCCTTCATGCCGCTAAAGCAGTACGCCGGCGTTTATGAGCTCAGCCAATTTGCAAGCTTTTCCGAGCTTTTGGATGCCTACTATTCAAAGCGCGATATTCTCGAGCGTCGCCGCCGCCGCTCACGCGAGCTAAAGCACAGCATCAAAACCGCTCACGACCGCATTTCCCGCAAGCTCTCGCTCCAGCGCCAGGAGCTGCAAAAGTGCTCCGAGCGAGACGAGATACGCAAAAATGCCGAGCTTTTGACCGCAAACCTCTACCGCGTCAAAAAGGGCGACAGCTCCGTGACGGTCGAGGACTATTACGAGGAGGGCTGCCCTGAGCGCACAATTAAGCTTGACGTTCTCAAAACTCCGCAGAATAACGCCGCGGCGATGTTCAAGGAGTATAACAAGCTCAAAACCGCGCAGACGCACCTCACTGCGCTTATTGCCGAGGGCGAAAAGCAGCTTGAATACCTCAGCAGCGTCCTTGACGAAATTGACCGCGCCGAAACGGAGGATGACCTTGCGGAGATAAAGGCCGAGCTTGTCGGCACGGGCTATGTCAAACGCCCGCGCGGCGCGAAGGAGCGCCGGCATAAAAAGCAAGGCCCCATGCGCTTTGTTTCATCCGACGGGTTTGAGATACTTGTCGGCCGCAGCAACGCGCAAAATGACGAGCTGACGACCAAAACCGCCCGCCGGACGGACATGTGGCTGCACACAAAAACCGTCCACGGCAGCCACGTCATCATCTCCTGCGATGGGCTCACACCGCCCGAGCAGACGCTCATCGAGGCTGCATCGCTTGCCGTGTACTATTCCCAGGCGCGCGACGGCGGCAGGACCGAGGTCGATTACACCATGGTGCGCAACGTGCGCAAGCCCTCCGGCTCCATGCCCGGCAAGGTAATTTACACTGACTATAAAACCATCTCCGCCGTCTCCGATGAGGCGCTTAGCGAAAGGCTCAGAGCAAAATAATGCGGCCATTATCGGCCAATATCAGAAAAGAGGAACATACGAATTTGTATGTTCCTCTTTTGATTTTTTTCTCTTGACAAGACTATATCGCAGTGCTATATTAACTATATCGCAGTGCGATACATCGCGGTACATAATGGAGTGATACAATGGATAATCATATCAGAAAAGTGTATGTTCCAATGACTGAAACGGGGTTTTATATTTTGCTCTGCCTCAGAGAAGAATCACACGGCTACGGCATTGTGAAAAGAACAGAGCAACTGACAAACGGAGAGATTAAGATCAGTCCGGGGACATTATACGGCAGCCTTTCAAAGATGGAGAAGGACGGCCTTATAAGGTTTATAAAAGAGGAAGATAAACGCAAGATTTATTGCATTACGCAGCTTGGCACAGAGGTGCTCGAGCTGGAGATGAAGAGGATCGAGCGCTTGTATAAAAGCATGGCGGAGGTGAAGTAGAGTGAAAAATACGAAAAAAGAGCTCAGATATTTTTCCGTTCCCGAATGGAAAAAGGAAGAGGCGTATTTAAGGCAGCAGCATAAGGACGGCTGGAAGTTTGTCAAGGTCTCCGGCTTTTGCGTATATCATTTTGAAAAGTGTACCCCGGAGGATGTTATCTACCAGCTTGATTATAATCAGGACGGAATTGCCCACAAGGATGAATATGTGAAAATGTTCGGCGACTGCGGCTGGGAGTATTTGCAGGATTATGTGGGGTACAGCTATTTTCGCAAGCCCGCCTCAGAAATGGACGGAACAGAGGAAATTTTCTGCGACGATGCTTCGCGCCTGGACATGATGAACAGGGTGTTTAAAGGCCGTATGATGCCCCTTTTTGTGATATTCTTTTTGATAATCATACCGCAAATTATCCAGTGGAGTATAATTGACAGACCCTTTAGCTATGCCCTGAGGTTAGCTTTCTTAATCCTGTTTGTGTTGTATTTGCTGCTGTTTATATCGTTTGCGATACCTTATCGGAAGTATTATAAGTCGGTGCACAAGGAATAGGTATAATAATACCCTGCAAGAAAAATTCTTGCAGGGTGTTTTGTTTAGAAGTATATCTCCGCTTCCGAGAAGCGCGCCGCTTCACCGGCGAGTATGACTCTGTCGCCTTCGAGCCTTGTGTGCAGCACTCCGCCGCGGCGGGACGCCTGATAAGCCACAAGCTCTGTCTTGCCAAGGGCATGGGCCCAGTAGGGGATGATGTGGCAGTGACCCGAGCCGCACACGGGGTCCTCTGCAACGCCGCACTTGGGCGCAAACGAGCGCGATACGCAGTCAAATTCCTCGCCCTTTGCCGTAATGTGCAGCAGCAGACCGTCAAGCTCCATGACCTTGGCCATGTCCGGCGCGCATGCGCGCACCGTCGCCTCGTCATCCATCACGCACAGCAGGTCGCGTCCCATGAACGCCGCTGCCGGCCTTGCGCCGATGACCTCGGCCATCTTATCCGTCACCTCGACGGGCTTCAGCTCATATGCGGGGAATACCATCTCCAGCAGCTTGCCGTTTTTCTTGACGATAAGCTCGCCGCTGAGCGTGTCAAACGCAACTCGGTCGGCCTCAGGCTCAACAAAGGTCAGTATCGTGTACGACGTCGCCATCGTCGCATGACCGCACAGGTCGATCTCGCCGCCGGGCGTGAACCAGCGCAGGTGATAATTCTTGCCCTCCTTGACGCAAAACGCCGTCTCGGAAAGGTTATTCTCGGTGGTTATCTTCTGCATGATATCGTCGCTCAGCCATTCATCCATCACGCACACCGCTGCCGGATTTCCGGCAAACACCTTGTCGGTGAACGCGTCAACAACATATTGCTTCATTTGCATCGCCTCCTTGCATGCATTATAATGCATGGCGCAGAACCACACAATATCAAAATTGTATGCAAAACAATTATGCGAGGATATCGCGTATTGTCACCAGCGCCTGCTCAAGCTCCTCGATGCTGTGCGGCGAGCATATTGCAAGGCGCGCGCCCTGCTCGGGAATGCTTTTGCCCACCGCGAAGTGCTCGGCACCGTAGACGCACACACCGCGCTTTTCCGCCTCACGCTCGAATTTTGCGCTGCTCATGCCGTCGGGCAGAACGAGCCAGCGAGCCAGCGCGTGCCGGTCGCCGCGGACGGTGAAGTCTTTCAGAATTATGTTAACCAAATCGTTGCGCTTTTCAATGCCCTCCGCGCGCCTTGCCAGCAGCGCATCCAGCCCATCCGAGGCGATAAGCCGCGCGCCCAGCTCCGACAGCAGCGCCGACTGCGAAAGGTTAATGCTCTCCAGCGCGTCGCTAATGCGCGAAAAATATTTCTCCGGTGCCGTGATGAACGCCGTGCGCAGGGCAGGGCTTATGGTCTTTGACAGGCTGAGGGTGAACACCGTGTTTTCCGGCGCAATGTCGTGTATGCTCGTGCTGTCATCCGACAGCAGCTTGCATATGCCGTCCTCGATTATCAGAAGCCCGTTGTCGACCGCGGCGCGGGCGAGCGTCTCACGCTGCTTGGTTGACATAATATCGGCCGTCGGGTTCTGATAGTCCGGCATGATAAAAAGTGCGCGCACGCCGCTGTTTTTCGCGGCGCTTCTGATGGCGCTTTCGCTCATGCAGCCGTTTTCGTGCTCGATGGGCACAAGCTGCAGGCCGAACAGCTTCGCAGCGCTCTTGACGCCGGGATAGGTGAGGGGGTCGACGCCGAGCTTATCCCCGCGCTTGAGCAGTCCGGCGAACACGCAGGCGATGGCGTTCTGGCCGCCGCCGGCCGTGAGTATGCTGTCGGCTCTGGCGGTGCAGCCGGCGCGGCGCAGGAGCCTGCATGCGGCCTCGAGCTGCCAGTCAGGCTTCGAGTTTTCGTATTGGAACAGGCGCGTGTAGTCTGTCTCCGTGAGCATTTTGCGCAGCAGGCTTATAAGCTCGTCCTGCTCTATCGTTTCCGGCGTCATGGAGTCGAGGCGGATGAGCTTTTCCTTCGGCGCGGAGTTGAGCCTCGTGAGGCTGCTGTACGAAACATATGTCCCGTCGCCGACCGAGCCCGTGAGCAGGCCCTTGTCCGCGCAGAGCTTGAATGCGCGCGAAACGGTGCTCAGGTTTATGTCCAGAAAGTCAGCAAGCTCCCTCTGCGGCGGAAGCTTCGTCCCCGGCAGAAGCACGCCGCTTTCCACGTCGCGCTCGAGCTGCTGTGCAAGCTCGCGGTACATCGCCGTGCCCGTGCGCCGCAGCACCGGCCGCCACGACATCGGGTAGTTTTCAAATGAGTTAATTGACATTCGCTTCACCTCTGCAAACAATTATACAATTGTCTGCTTCGCATTTCAACCACTGCCGCAAAGACGCAGGAACTTAAAAACTTTGAAAGGTTAAATAATGCGCGAATATTGACAAAACGCGCGAAATGGTGTATCATTGCAGCCACATGATAAAGCGACCACAAAATACACCCGCGCCCTATGGAAATCGCACCATAGGGCGCACTTTTTTATGCGCATTTTCGTGCGCGAACACACAATGTTGAAAACTTTTCGGAAATATGTACAATGTGCACAAAATCAGGGGCAAAATTTTGTGAAACCTAAATAATAGCAGGGGGGTGATTAGTAGTATAATTACCATGCAACGTAACATTTAATGTTCATAAATTCAAAGAAAAAGAGGAGAAACGAATGAAAAA
>CAZWJM010000057.1:0-8826 GCA_964634435.1 uncultured Oscillospiraceae bacterium
AAGGTCTTCGGGATTTTTCGCTTTTAAATCACGGATGCGGCTTACCGTCGCGGTAGGCGGCCATAATGTCGCGGAACACCTCGCCGTTGGACGGCGGCGTCCAGGTTATTGCATTAGCTCCGGCCTCGATGGTCTGCATTATGCTCTCCTCGGTCGGCCCGCCGGTTGCGATGACGGGCACATCGGGGTGCGCCTGCTTAATTCTGCGCACGATCTCCGGCGTGTCGCCCGCTGCGGAGACGTTAAACAGGTCAGCGCCCGCTTCAAGCCTTGCTTCAAAGTCCGTCTCCTTTCTCGCGACCGTCACGACCACGGGGATATCCACCGTTCCGCGCACGAGCGAGAGCACCTCGTTCGAGGTCGGGTCGTTGAGCACAACGCCCGTCGCGCCCTGCATTTCGGCAAACATCGCAAGGTTCACAGCTCTCTGGCCCTGGGTCAGACCGCCGCCGACTCCGGAGAAGACCGGAATATCTGCCGCCGTCAGCAGCGCCTGCGTTATTATCGGCTGCGGCGTGAAAGGATAAACAGCCATGATAGCGTCGGCGTTGACGTTCCTGATTATGCTCAGATCCGTTGAGAACACAAGCGATTTTATGCGCTTGCCAAACACAAGTATGCCGCTGCACTTATAAATGCATTCCGGCACGCGAAGCGCAAATTTACGCAGCGTACCGTCAAGTGCGTTGGGAAACTTTTTTCCGATTGATACTTCATCATGCATAATTTTCACACTCCAATATTCTTTTAAATGCCTCGACACCCACAAGCAGCGCATCCTCATCAAAATCGAACTTGCTGCTGTGCAGCGGCGCCCCTCCTCTGCCGCCGTTTATACCGAGAAACATGAACATACCTTCGACTTCCTGCTGATACTCGGCGAAGTCCTCCGCCGCCATCACAGGCTCAACAAGCACAACATCCTCCATTGAATCAAGCACCGTGTAAAACCGCTCGACCAGCTCGCGCGGGTTTGCAAGGTACGGGTAGTGTACGATGGTTTCGAGCGATATCGTCGCGCCCGTTGCCATCTCAAGGCCCTTGAGCAGCGCAAGAAGCTGCTTTTTGAGCTTATCGAAAAGCTCGTTGCTGAAAACGCGCAGGGTGCCGCTCATGGTGACCTCCTCGGCGATGACATTGTGCGCCGTGCCGCCGTTAATTTTGCCGAGGGTCAAAAGCGCATCCTGATGCGGGTCAACGTCGCGCGTGATGATAGACTGCACCATCGTTATGAGCTCGGCTGCAACGACTATCGCGTCAACGCCCATCTGCGGGGTCGAAGCGTGGGCGCTTTTGCCGTGGACGCGGATGACAAAGTCGCTCGTCTGCGCCATGAGATTTTCCCAGCGGATGCCGATCTTGCCCTTGGGCACGGTCGGCCAAAGGTGCAGACCGTAAATTCGGTCGACCTTGGGAGATATGAGCGCACCGTCGTCTATCATTCTGCGCGCTCCCGCCCAGCCCTCCTCGCCGGGCTGGAAAAGCAGCACAACATTGCATCTGAGCTTGTCGCGGTTGCGGGATATCCAGCGTGCGAGCAGCAGGAGGATGGTCATATGCCCATCGTGGCCGCAGCCGTGCATGACCCCTCTGTGGCGCGAGCGGAAGCGGAAGCGATTTTCCTCTGTGTTGCTCATGCCGTCCATATCCGCGCGAAACGCTATCGTGCGCTCGGCGCCCGGAGCGTAAAAGACGACCTTGAGGCCTGTCTCCGCGATGGTCAAAACCTCATCCGGACAGCATTCCTCCAGTATCGGGCGTATGTATTCGTGGGTCTTGTGAAGCCCGAAGCCTATTTCGGGTATTCTGTGCAGCTCACGGCGTATTTTGACGCAATCGTCCTTCATGCCGAGTATTTCTTCGCTTATCCGCATTTATTTCTTCTCCGTTGCAATAAGTGTAGTATATCCATCGTTTTTAACGCGCACGTCGGCCTTTTCCCTGTACAGCAGGTACGCCGTGTACGCATCGCCGGCAGCGCCGACAAGGTTAACGACAAAAATAAGATAGCACTGCCAAAACAGCTTATCCGGCAAAATGAGCATAAACAGGAGCAGCACAAGGCATATGGCCCCGGCCGGTGCAAGGCTCATGATGACGTAGCTTTTTCTGTCCAGCCAGCACTTGTACTCTATCCTCGCGCTGAGCTTTTCGCGCACGACGCGCGCGGGCTTGCCCGTCAGCCGCCCGAGAAGGATGCATTTTAAGTATTCCTGTCCCAAAAGCGTCGCGCCGAGCAGGGCAATGACGACAACAAATCTAAACAGCAGCGCAAATGCGCCCGAGGCGTCAAACATAAGGCTCATGTCCTTAATTAAGCAGCCAAGGCCCAAAAGCAGCACCGCCGCCGAGCCCGAGGCGGCATACAGCCGCACGCGTAGCTTTTTATCGTTATCGGGGTCTATCCCGCGGCTGGCAAAGCCCGCGGGGAGCTTATTTTCATATGTCATAGTCACCGCATTTCCGGCAGAGGTATGCTCTTTTCCAAAAGCACCTTGCCAAAGCACATAAGCGTTATTCCCGCGCTCGCGGCGATGAACACGTCAGCGTCGCTGCGCTCTCTGTTTGCCGAAAACAGCCACACATTGCCGGTGTAGTCCTGACAATACTGCTTGCACTTCATATCGCCATCGACGAAGAACAGGCCGACATCGCCGTCATGGATGATGGCTCCGCGCTTGCACAGCGCAACGTCGCCGTCTTTAATATACGGCTGCATACTGTCACCGGCAATGCGCACGGCAAAGTCTGCCTCGCTGCCCTGCGGAACGGACAGATCCTCGTAATCATCGCCGAGCGCCGGAGATGCATAGCCTGCCGCCGCCGGGGTGAGATAGAGCGGAATGATCTTCTTCGCGTCGCTGCTCTGGCGAAGCTTCTCCTGTCCCCTGCCGAGCTCGTGCTCGATAACAAGGTCAACAAGCTCCTTTGACTCATCGCTCAGGCGGCGATACTTGCGAATGTACTGCCACTCGCGCAGATCGGGCATCTGGGGAAGCTCCGTGCCCTCGCAAAAGCGCTCGACCGGAACGTCAAGCTCGCGGCAGATATGCATCATCATATCAAAATCGACCTTCTGATTGTCGCGCTTTACCATGCTGTAAAGCGTTTGCGGGGAAACGTTCAGCCTGCGGGCAAGCTCGCTTATGCTGACATCCTGCTCGCCGAGAACTTCCTTGAGCATCGAGCCTCTCATCGCTGCACCTCCATACTTATTTAAATCAGGATATCACCATATATGCATTATGTCAAGGAATAGCGGCGATTGTTAAAATTATGTGTATGCAGATTTGACAATCGTTTTCGCGGCGTGTATGATTTATAATAACGGAGGTATATCCAAATGCGAAAAACTGAGATAAAGCAGGAGCTTCTCCCTCTGGGGATTGGTCTTTTGCTGTTTATTGCCGCCTATGTCGTGAGCAGCATATACGTCAATCTGCCGAAGTGGCTGAGCATCATCCTCGGGCTTCTGCCCGTGGCCGCGGCGTCATTTGAAACGCTGTGCTCTGCCGCCGAAAAGCTCAGGCGCGGGAGCTTTCTCTCGCCGGAGCTGCTGGTCATTTTGGCCGTTATCGGCACCTGCTGCATGGGCAATTTCACCGAGGGCTTCACGGTGCTGCTGGCCTTTGGCATCGCAGGCTTTATTGAGCGCAACCTCACCGCCCGCTGCCGCAAAAATGCGCCGTACCTTGCGTTTTTGCGCCCCGAGTACGTCGCTGTGGAGCTCGACGGCAAGATGAACTTGGTCGCCCCCGAGCGCATACGCCCGGGCACGATAATGACCGTGGGAACAGACGAGCTTATCCCGCTTGACGGCATAGTCGTCGACGGAAGCAGTGTGCTCGATGCCTCGGCCTACACGGGCGACTCCTCGCCCATCGATGTCGGCGTCGGAAACGAGGTCGTATCGGGCTGCGTTAACCGCGGCGGGGTGCTGAAGATCCGCGTCACGGCGCTGTACAATTACTCCACCCTCGTGCGCACCTCGGCTATCGTCGACGAGGCTCCGCGCAAAGCAGGCCGCCGCGAGGCTCGAATAACGCGTGTAGTCAAGCTCATGACGCCGTGCGTTTTCATCCTTGCGATACTGCTGGCCGTCGTTCCGTCCATCATAACAGACGAATGGCTCGACTGGACGCACAGGGCGCTTATCTTCCTCGCAGTCGGCTCGGGAGCCGCGGTGCTGGGCGCTGTCGCAACGGCGTACTTTGCCGGACTGAGCGCGGCGGTTACGCGCGGCATCGTCCTGCGCGGGAAAAACGAGCTTGAAGCAATGGCAAAATGCGCATCCGTCGTCATGGACAAGACGGGCACCGTCACCGAGGGCAGCTTCACCGTAACAGGCGTTGAGCCCAAGGGCATAAGCAGCGCAGACCTTGTGAGCATAGCAGCCGCGGCAGAGAGCTTTTCAAATCACCCCATAGCGCAGTCACTGCGCCGCGCGGCGACGACGGTGATCCCCGCAGAGTATGTTACGAACGTGCGCGAGCTGAGCGGACGCGGCATCGAGGCCGACGTCTACGGCCGCCGTGTTCTCGTCGGAAACTCGACGCTCATGAATTCAAACGGCATAAAATGCGACTTAACCGACAGACACCTTTCTGTTGTGCACGTCTCGGTTGGCGGCATATACTATGGCTATATCATCATTGACGACAGGGTAAAGGACGGCGCAAAGGACGCTGTGCGCGAGCTGTACTCCCTGGGCGTTGAGAAGACCGTGCTGCTCACGGGCGACACCGAGCGTGTCGGCAAGGCCGTCGGACGCGCCCTCGGCGTGAGCGAAGTCATGGCCGGACTTCTGCCGGAGGACAAGGTCGTCGCCGTCGGTGAGCTTCTGCGCGAAAAGCACACGGGCAAGCTCGCCTTTGTCGGCGACGCGATGACCGACGCGCCGGTGCTTGCAAGGGCCGATGTCGGCGTGGCGATGGGCGCACTGAACGCAGACGCCCCTGCGTCAAGAGCGGGCGTGCTCATCATGGGTGATGATATCCGCGAGCTTCCGCTGGCGCTCAGGCTGTGCAAAAAAACCTCGCGCGCGGTGCTTTTTGCCGCGGCTCTGCCGCTTCTTACGAAGCTCGTTATTCTGCTGCTGGCCGCCCTCGGCAGCATCGGCATGAGCGCCGCCGTCATCATTGACGCCCTGGCCGCGCTCATCGTCACCATCAATGCTTACAGGATAAGATAACATGAACACTTACGATTTCGACAAAACGATTTTTTACCCCGACTCCTCCGTCACCTTCGTGCGCTGGTATCTGCACCGCCACCCATTGGTGATGCTGTGCTGGCTGCCGCGCATGGCCGTCATCGGGCTTTTGTATCTTTTAAAGCTCATATCCAAGGAGACGCTCAAGGAAAACATATTCAGCTTCGTGCGCAAAATTGACGACATTGACGCTGTGCTCAAGGTCTACTGGGACGAGCACGAGGACTGGATAGTCCCCTGGTATCGCGCGCAGCACCGCAAGGACGATATCATCATCTCCGCCTCGCCCGAATTTGTCGTGCAGCCGATGGCCGACAGACTGGGGCTTGAGCTCATAGCCTCGCCCATGGATAAGCGCACGGGCAAAATGTACGGCCCCAACTGCCACGGCGAGGAGAAGGTTCGCCGCTTCTATGCCGCCCACCCCGGCGCCGTGACGGAGAATTTCTACTCCGACTCCCTGTCCGACACACCCATGGCGCGAATCGCGCAAAACGCCTTCCTCATCGTGAACAAAGGCCAAACCCCCATCCCTTGGCCAAAGGAAGAATTATAGCATTTATGCAGCCAGCCCCTCCGCACGGATTTGTGCGGAGGGGCTGGCCTATAGTTTTCAGCCTTATAGCAGATTATTATATAGAGTAAATGTCCATGTGCGTGCCGTACCCATTAGATATGTCAATGTCAGATTTGCGCCAAGAGTTGAGCCAAAGCCAATACTTGGGGCATAGATTGTGAAGCCCGTATTTATTGAGAAATTATTCCCAACTGCCCTGTCGTATACTATTTGGCTTTCAGATCCGTCTATAACTCCAGTGACACAGCCATACGTTAGTTTTGCTGATTTTACAGATGCTTTTGAGTCTGAAATTACCCAATATCCACTGACATTATAGAGCAAATATTCAGTAGGCGTGTCGCGCGTATTGTAACACTTGATTGTTAAGTAAACACGTGAACAATAACCGCTGTCATTATCTGATTTTGTTGTTTCTGTGCTTGGAAGGCGAGGAGTTATAGTGTCTCCGTCACTATACAAGTCAAATGCATAAGTAGCATATAACAAATCATCAGTTTCAGAGATGTTTTGCACTTGACTTGTGCCTACCGAAACATGCTGATTTGTTTCCACAAGATAGCCTACGGCAATCTCGGTATTGCCTTCATCGTCAACAAGATAGGCGGACATAGCATCAGCAAAGACCTTCGTACCAGCTTCAGCAGAAACTATTCCCTCTGCACTTGCATATGGAATAGATGACGCAAGAAATAACAAGGCAAAAAATATTGACAATGCTTATTTCATTTTACTTCTCCTTTCAGTCCGTTAACACCAATGGTCAGTAGCACACCCGCAATCCAGAAACACCAGTTATTTCTGACTATGAACCACATTGGAATATTGTTCCCGGCAACGGTAAAATTCGCGATAGATCCAATCGCATACACCGCGATCGTAGCACCTACAGCTATCAGACACACTATAGCGATCTTTCTGCTTTTTAGCGACGGCAAAAGGTAAGCCAGCAATGCCGGAGCCGTCACATAAGCGGTGGGAAGTGCAAGATATAAACATAAATAATCAAACGTAGATATGCTGTAGTCCGGTTTATCCTGCGGTATAATCTTATTGCCTATCAAAAGCATGACGGCCACGGCAAGTGCTGTTGCCACGACATACAAATACTTCTTATTTTTCATATATTGCCTCCTTTCTATAAATTTTTGCTATAGCCTAATTATAAGCGAAACCATCCATGCACGCAATATATCGCGACATTTTCTCTGTTGTTCATAAAATTCCATGTTTATTTTTGTATATATTGCAAAAAGAAAATATAGTTGTTCAACATTCCCTTAGGAATCGTTTGAAATCATCAAAGTCGGAATTGCAAAAAGTTTTCTTCTTGACAAGTAAACGATTGTTTACTATAATGTATGTAAACGACCGTTCACGGAGGATAATATGACAGACACAAGAGAGAAGATACTGCTCACTGCGCTGGAGCTTTTTGCGCGAAACGGATACGAGGCCGTGTCCGTGAGCGATATAGCGGGCTCGCTTGGAATAACAAAGGGAGCACTGTACAGGCACTATGAAAATAAGCGCGATATTTTCGACAGCATCGTCGCGCGAATGTTCGAGCTGGACGAGGCGCGGGCGCGCGAAAGCAAGATGCCTGTGGCGGCCTTTGACCAATCGCCCGAGGCATACAGGCACACCGCCATTGAGAGCATAAAACGCTTTACGCTCGCCCAGTTTGAGTTTTGGACCCGCGACAGCTTTGCCGCGCCCTTTCGCCGGATGCTCACCCTTGAGCAGTACCGCAGCCGCGAGATGGCAAAGCTCTACGCCGACTGCCTTGCCGCAGGCCCCGTGGCGTACATGGAGGATATCTTCCGCGAGACAGGACTGTTTGACGCATCCTACGCCCGCCGGCGCGCCGCCGAGTATTATGGGCCGATGTTCCTTCTCATGAGCATGGCCGACTACAGCGGCGGCGAGGATGAAATGCGGCTGTTGCAGGCGCATATCGATAATTTTTTTAAGGAGAATTGCAATGAAATATCCCAAAAGTGAAAAATATAATACCCCCGAGCTCATGCGCCTTATCATGGGGCCAAACCCCGTGAAGCTGCTTGAAGAGCTCATGACAGAGCACATGATACCCGACGGCGCGGTGGTCTGCGACCTCGGCAGCGGTCAGGGGCTTACGAGCGTGTTCCTGGCCAAGGAATACGGCTTCAAGGTCTACGCCGCCGACCTGTGGAGCGATCCGGCTGAAAACCGGAAGTTTTTCGCCTCGATGGGGCTTGGCGATGAGCAGATAGTCCCCGTCAAGGCCGACGCTGTGGCGCTGCCGTTTGAAAAGGAGTTTTTCGACGCGGTCATCAGCACGGATTCGTACAATTATTTTGGCCGCGACGAAAGGTATCTTGACGAAAAGCTCCTGCCGTTTGTAAAGTGCGGCGGCTATGTCTACATCGCCATCCCCGGCATGGTGCGCGACTGCCACGACGCACTCCCGCCGGAGCTTCTGCTGTCGTGGACGCCGGAGCAGCTTGAATACATGCACGACGTGCGCTATTGGGCGGACATGGTCGGCCGATGCAAGGGCGCGGAGGTCATATCCGTGCGCGAAATGCTCAGCAACGACGAAGTGTGGGCCGACTGGCTGCGGCAGGATAACGAATACGCCATCGGCGACCGCAAGTCCATGGAGGCCGGCGGCGGGAAGTATTTAAACTTCATCTCCATCGTCCTGCGCAAAAAGTGAGGTGCGCATATGAACACACCGGCGCTTGAAACGCCCCGCCTTCGCCTCCGCCCGATATGCGAGGGCGACGCGAAGGATATCTTCGCCTGCTGGATGCACGACGAGGAGGTGTCGCGATATATGGAGTGGTCGGCAAGCGGCGACATCGCCGATGCGCGCGAATTTGTCCGGTTCGAGCTGGGGAAAAATTGCGGATTCGCGCTGGTATCGCTGGCTCATCGTTTTGAAGGACACGGGCGAAAAAGCCGGAACGTGCCTTGTCTACTATAACGACGAGGGCGGGCACTGGGATCTGTCGTACAATCTCGGCCGTGCGTTTTGGGGGCACGGCATCAC
>CAZWJM010000058.1:0-8329 GCA_964634435.1 uncultured Oscillospiraceae bacterium
ACACAAAGCACCCCGTGGGGAATCCCACGGGGTGCGGATTATTATTTCTTCGTGTAGGGTTCGGTGGTGTCGTACTCGCCGTATTCGCAGCCAATGCGGCGGGCGCTCATGTCGTCGATGAGCTCCGGCTTTTTAAACAGCGACTTTTTGTACAGCTTTATGCGGCCGGTGCCGTTGCCGCCATTCCACAGGCGCTGATGCCGCTTCGTGCCGTTTGGCGCTTCGTAGTTTATAAGCAGCATATCCTTCTTGAAGCAGCGGATGTTCGTCTCCATGATGGCCGTCGCGGTCTCCTGACGGACATACCACAGGATTTCGTCCTCCGTCTCCTCGGCCTCGAACTTCGTGCGCGAGAGCGTCCAGAATTTCGAGAAGTTGAACTCATGGCACTTGCCCTCGTAGTAGAAGCCACCGAGCAGCTTGCGGTTGAGCGCAACGCCGAACACCTTGGGACGGCCGCCGCCGATCTCGAACACGCTGTTGTTGAGCTTTTTGCCGGTGATATTGCTCGTCAGGTCCCAGGAGCTGAGCCAGACCCACGGTGTTGTGAAGTCCGTGCCCCAGTTCTTGTCGGCATAGCCGTTGCTGGTCTCGGGCGTTACTATGTATTTCTCGCCGTCGAGGATAATTTCGCCCTCGTAAAGCGTCTTGATGCCCTCGGCGTGCCAGTACATCTCGAATGCGTTGAGCACGCGGAAGAATCTGCTCGCGCCGTAGCCGACGTTGTAGGCGATCTTCTTGTCGACCTTGAGGTTCCAGCTCATGCTGCCGGCGTCGCACATATACTCGGGATGCGCTGCCGCTTCCGCCTCGGAGATATCGACGCTGCCTCTCAGATCCGTCTCGCAGGCGTAGCAGTCGTCCGCTGCAACCGAGTACGGGGCATCGAAGTGCACCTTCACGTCCTTCCATGCGAAAAATCTGTGCAGCTGCTTGTGCTTTTCGCCCCATGTGCCGACGTTTACCATGAGGTAGGAGGGCTTTTTGCCGGCCTTTTTGTTAGCGGGAAGCTGGCCGAGCGTCGGCGTGTCCTCAGCCAGTGCGGGATTGCAAAGGAAGTACTCGATGAAAAACGGTTTTTCTTCGCCGGTGACGCTGTGATGCGCCGTGAGGGAATGCCACCACCAGTCATAGCCCTGCTTGCGCAGAGGACCGCGCAGCATGCATTCGTTGCGGGTTCTGTCTTGCTTTGAAAACATAGGCTCTACTCCTTAACATAATTTATTCAACAGTTTTGCTCTTTCTGTTTATATATTATCGCATGCGCCACAAAATGTCAAGCATCTGACAATCAAAATAGAAACTTACAGACTATTGACAGGGCAGGGCGCATCGGATATTGTTGTTGTGAGGTGATACATTTGAAAAACGATGTAAGATTTCTGATAAATCGCGAGTATGCCCCGAACGACGCGGGGGATGAGTTCGGCATTGACTGCGCCGGGCGCGCACGCGCGTTTCACGCGGGCATCCCGGCCTATGCCCCGACTCCGCTCGTGAGCTTAAAGCGCACAGCCGAGCACTTCGGCGTCGGCGATATATTCATAAAGGACGAAAGCGGGCGATTTGGCCTAAACTCCTTCAAGGGCCTCGGCGGAAGCTACGCCGTAGCATCCTGCATGGCAGAGCGCCTCGGCCTCCAAAAGCCTACATTCGACAAGCTCTGCGGCCATGACGAGACTGTGACCTTCGTCACCGCCACCGACGGAAACCACGGGCGCGGCGTCGCGTGGACGGCGCGGCTTTTGGGACAAAAAAGTGTTGTCTACATGCCTGCGGGCACGACGCGCGAGCGGCTTGAGCATATCCGCGCGCTGGGCGCCGAGGCGAGTATCACGGAATTAAACTATGACGACGCTGTGCGCCATGCGGCGGCGATGGCAGAGCAAAACGGCTGGGTACTCGTGCAGGACACGGCATGGGACGGGTACGAGACCGTGCCGCACCGCATAATGGAGGGCTACACGACCATGGCCGCCGAGATATTCGAGCAGCTTGGCGGCACTGTGCCCACGCACATCTTCCTCCAGGCCGGAGTCGGCGCGATGGCGGGAGCTGTTGTGGGCTTTTTCGCCTCGGTGTATGCCGGGCGCGAGGATAAGCCACGCATCGTGATAGTCGAGCCCGAAAACGCCGCCTGCCTTTATAAAACCGCCGAAGCCGCCGACGGAAGCGTTCACGCAGTGGGCGGGGAGCTTGCGACGATAATGGCGGGGCTTTCATGCGGCGAGCCATGCACCATCGGCTGGCGGGTTTTGCGCGATAACGCCTTCGCCTTTGCCGCCATTCCCGACTATGCCGCCGCGACCGGAATGCGGGCCCTTGCCTCGCCTGTTGGGGACGATACGCCCATCGTATCCGGCGAAAGCGGCGCTGCCGCGTTCGGATTCTTCGCACATGTGATGTCAAGCCCCGACTGCGCGCAGATACGCGAGGCACTCGCCATCGACGAGCGCTCGAAGCTCCTGTTTATAAGCACCGAGGGCGACACCGATAGAGCATCCTACCGCGACATAGTCTGGCGCGGGAAATATCCGTCAACTTGAACAAAAACGAGCCATCATAATTGTGCATATCGCAGAAAATGAAAAACTTTGCGAGATTTTGTCCTATTTTCATGTTATTCAGACCTATATATTATAGAAACGTAATTAAGGGAGGAATACCGATGAAAAAGCTTGCTGCGTTGCTGCTGTCGGCTATGCTGCTTGCGTCGCTGTGCGCATGCTCCCCGACGCAGGAGGACGAGACCGTTCGCCCATCGTGGATATTCGATCACAGCTATAAGCTCACAGAGCCGATAGCTCTGCCGAATGACACCCAACTTCCCGCGGAGGCTGTCATTTATGAAGCAGCGCCCGATAAGGATGCGTTTTTAAGCATGGTGCGTGAAAACTTCGGCCTGTCTGCCGAGGATATGACAGAGAGCACCGATGGCGATAAATTCACGCTTAAAAATGCCGATTGCAGCTTTACTTTCAGCGATGTTAACGGCAATTGGGTGTATGAGACTGCCGGATTTGGCGAAGAGCTCGGCGGGGATATAAGCGATGAAGCTGCTATTGCGGCAGCACTTGCCTTTGTTGAGCAGCATGGGATTTATGACGGCGAGCTTAGAGCCGGCAGCGTGGAAATTGCAAACGGCGCAACCGGCTTTATGTACAAAACGGTGTTCCTGTACCCCACGGTGAATGATAAGCCCGTGCGCGGCCTGTATTACATAAGCGCATCAGTCGAGGCTGACGGCACGGTCGTGCAGTGCAGCAACATGGCCTTTGCTGCGAAGCAGGGGAGTGCGGTAAAGCTCAAAACCGCAGATGATGTCAAAACCGCCATTGACAGCGGTGACTATGCGCTTGAACTGCTCGAGCATCAAAAGCTCAAGGGCATTAAAGTCACAGACATCGAGCTTGCCTATTATCCCGAGGGAAGCTATCTTCTGCCGATCTATATCGTAACCGCCGAGGGCACAACGCCGGACGGAGAGCGCGGTGCGCTTGAAATGTACATAGATGCTCAGGCATAACTCGTTTACACCATAAAACTACATATGACTTGTTAAACCTCCTGTTTTGTGCTAAAATGTATGGGTTCGAGGAAGGAACGTCTTTAGCATCAAAACAGGAGGTATGGCTATGTCCGCAAAAAAGAGGAATAGCAGTAGCTCAAGAAGGGTGTATCTTATCTGCGGCATAGTGACGGCGGCGCTGCTGGCCGTCGTGTTCGGGATACACAGCTATGAGATATCGAAGATAGCACCCGTGTACCAGGTGAAGGTCAATGGTCTCCAGGCGGAAACTCCGGCTGAGGCTCAGGCCGCGTGCCGCGCGGCGTATACGAGCTTTACAAAAGCCGCCGAAAAGCACCCGGAATGCGCATGGGTGTGGGCAGGGAAGAAGACGGTGTATCTTGTTAAGCCCGACGCTGTTGAGCTTGACGCAGCAGAGCGGGAGGACGGCTTCATGGCCGTGAAATTCAAGGACGCGGCCGGCAAAAGCAGAACAGGCTACGTCATTGACCCGACAACGCCGCCGGCTGAGCTTGGCAGGATAGTCATAAGCTCAGAAACCGAATACACCTTCGATAAGGTCAGCCAGACCATCCGCGTCGGCATCCGCAGCGGCGATATAAATTACGAAAACGCGGTGTACCTCTGGGAAAAGGGCAGTGACCTTGTCCTCGCCGTGCGGCCTGACAGCTATGAGATAGTTGAGGGCAGCATCGTAAGCTTCACCGATGACGGAAACGTTACGCACACATGCTACATTCTTGATACTGAAATTTAAGGACATATTAAAATGGCTAATATTGCAGCGGAAACCGGCGCTGACGCAAAGCGCCTGTTTGAGATAGTTAAGATACTCAGAAAATACAAGGTCACGCAGGGCATAAGCCCCGATGGCCTGTGCGATATGCTCCGCGAGCTCGGCCCGACCTTTGTAAAGCTCGGCCAGCTTCTTTCCATGCATCCGGAGATAATCCCCATGGAGCACTGCAAGAAGCTCGAGGCTCTGCGCACGGATGCCTCCCGGCTCGTCACGGCGCAGATATGCGATATCATCACCGAGGAATACGGCAGACCGTGGAACAAGGTATTTAAGCAGATAATGCCGTATCCGCTGGGTGCAGCGTCGATAGCGCAGGTTCACGAGGCTGTGCTGCTTGACGGAACGCACGTCGCCGTCAAGATCCAGCGGCCTGAGATATATTCGGTCATGGAGCGGGACGTTCGCCTTATTAAAGGTGCTCTGAACGTCGTGAAAATAAAGAAGATAAACAGCGTCATGGACATCGGCGACACTATTGACGAGGTGTGGGCCGTTGCGCAGGAGGAGATGGACTTCATCCGCGAGGCGGAAAATCTCCGCCGCGTGCGCGAAAATATAAAGGGCATAAAATACGTCTATTGCCCCAAGGTGTATGACGAGCTGACGACGAAGAACATCCTCGTCATGGAGTATATCGGCGGCCTTGAGCTGACGGATAAGGCGGAGCTTGAAGCTCTCGGCTACGACCTTCAGGAGGTCTGCACGAAGTTTATAAATAACTACATAAAGCAGTTTGCCGAGGACAGGTTCTTCCACGCAGACCCGCACCCGGGCAATGTCCGCGTGTGGGACGGCAGGATAGTTTGGCTCGACCTTGGCATGATGGGCGTTCTGACGGAGACGGACGCGGAGCTTATAAAGATCTGCATGAAGTCCATCGTCACGAATGATTACATCGCCTTTGCCGACACGATACTGGATATCTGCGAGCATGACCCGGCCATCGATATGGATGCTTATCACGAGCGTATGCGCGTTTATCTTGATAAATACCGCGTCGTATCCATGGCGCAGATGAGCAGCACCGTCGATATATTCGCCGACCTTTACCGTATCGCGCGTGACTTCGGCATCAAGGTGCCCAAAACGCTCACGATGTTCTGGCGCAGCCTGTCGATAATGGAGGGCACGGTATCCGACCTTTCGCCTGACACAGACCTTGCCGCAATCATCGGAAAGCATATGGCGGCACAGGCGCTCGTCACGGGCGTTGCCGGCAGCATAAGCAAAAAGGTCTCCCACCGCAAGCTCATTTCCGGCGGCCCGCTCAGCTATACGGGTCACGTACACGAGCCGGAGGAGGAGATACCCGACACGGAGGATACGACCGAGATAGAGATCACCCTCGGCTATGAGCATAAGGATGAGGTGGTGCGCCTTTTTAATGAGTACACAAACATGCTCATTGAAAGCGACGAAACGGTCAGGAAGTACCTCGTGCTGCAAAGCTATGATGACGAAATTGAGCATCCCGAGATAAAATACGGCATGCCGGACGGCAGACTGTATATCGCCATGTGCGGCGATAAGCCCGCCGGCTGCGTTGCAATGCACAAGCTCGACGATGCAACCTGCGAGCTCAAGCGCCTGTACGTCCGCCCGCAGTACCGCGGCGCAAAGCTCGGCCAAAAGCTCGTTTCGCGCGTCATTGACGATGCCCGCGAGATAGGCTACAGCGCCATGCTTTTGGACACTTTGCCGTTTTTGACCCCGGCCATCTGCCTGTATGAAAACCTCGGCTTTTACTACACCGATTGCTATAATAACAGCCCTGTGGACACGACGATATTCATGAAATACGACCTGTGATGCTCACGCATAAAACAACTGATCCGACCAATGGCCATTGCCACCGGTCGGATCTTTTAATTATTTTATCAGCGATGTAATGACCGCCACGAATTCATCCTGCGTCAAGCCCTCGGTATCAAGGAGAAAATCTACGCCGTTATACGCAAACTCCGCATAATAAAACCCGTTTTCTGCCTTGCCAAGTAAGACCTCGACATTATTGAAGAGCGATTTTTCTTCCGTTCCGTTAAAAAACATATAATCCCGAGCAATGCTGCGCGCTTTTGCAACCTCAAGATGAACATTTCTCGTAAAATCCTCATTGGAGTAGTTTAAAATATCTGCATCCCAGTATACCTCACCGGTGCCGCCGTCTCTCATATAGATGCCGCTCTGTTCATCTTCCCAAGGCTTAATATCCGCAGGAACATCGGGAATATAGTCCACACCATAATACTCGACCATCTCATCACGGGTCTTTTCAACAAAATCATCTACCAAAAGACAGATGTTCATTTTATCAGCAGAAATGCCGTTTATGGTATTGATGACAATCTTATTGTTTGCTGCTGGATTGTCGGGAGACTCGCCCTTACTTTCGTCAAAGTTATCCTTAATGCCGGGATATAGGGCATCTTCAACTGTTTGGTCAGGCGGTGTGGTGTTGAACATTCCGCCCTGCCATATACCGAAGCCCAACAAGGCAACAAGGCACACACAGCAAACTGAGGAAGCTGCGCGGGCAATGACTTTTCTTTTTCGTTTTTGTTCGGCGGCATACCTGTCTCTGCGCTCGAGCAGGCTGCTCACCATTTCTTCAGAATTCTTCATAAATAAAGCCCTCCTTTTCAAGTTTTGATTTCAAAGACTGCTTCGCTCGGTAAAGGAGATTCTTGATTTGACGGTCGCTCTTTTTCAAAACGGCTGCCGCTTCTTTGCTGGAAAACCCCTCAAAGAACACAAGCCAAAGCACCGCCTTGTAATCGCACGAAAGCTCGCCCATCGCCTTGTGAACTATGATTTTTCGCTCCTGCTTTATGTAGGCCTGCTCAAGGCTTTGCTCCTGGCTCAAATAGTTTTCCATATCCTCAATGGGCGTGTTGAGCATTTTTGAATTATGCCTTAAAAAATCAACCGCAACATTTCGCCCTATCGCATATAGCCAGGATTTGAATGAGCTTTTGCCCGAATATCTCGGCTTTTTGCTTATCAGCCGGAAGAAGGTATCCTCCGTCAGTTCCTCGGCAATGAAAATGTTATTGACATAACCGTTCAAATAAAGTATCAGACCGTCCTTATAATCTCCAACGATCTCAGCTATCCCTTTGTCATCGCCGTCAAGGAAACGGCGGTAGCTACTTGCACCGTTGTCCATTGACTTTCTCCTTTCTGAAAGGTGTGTTTTTATCCCTTTCACTTGTTAGTCGTATGAGGGCGGGAAAAGTCTCATATAAATATAGAAAACGGCGGCAGGAAAATGCCCTGCCGTCGTGCTCACATATTCAGATTATCCACGCTGTCCTTCATCTCAAACAGCAGATGAATGAAGCTTTTCATGAAGGGAATAAATTCGCCGTTGTCTATCATTGCGCAGATCTCATCAAGTGTTGCCCAGCGCGCATCCATGACCTCCTCGGCCTGAAAGCGCAGGGAGCTCAGCTCAATATCGCGCACGAGGATGTAGTAATCGTCAAAGCCCTCTTCGAAGTTCACGGTCATGCGCGGCCTGATACCGGAAAAGTCTATGTCGATGCCAAGCTCCTCTTTAAGCTCGCGCTGCATGGCCTGACCGCTCGTCTCGCCCGCGATGGCGCTTCCGCCGACCGTGACGTCCCACTTCTCTGCAAAGGTGGCCTTCTGCGTGCACCTTTGCTGAATGAGCAGCTTGCCCTCGGAGTTAAATATCGCCGCGTGCACCACCATGTGATACACCCCCGCCGGCTGCTTCTGCCCGCGAATAACGGTCATGCCCGTCGGAATTCTGTTTTCGTCGTATGCGTCCCATTTTTCCATGTTTATCACCGCCCAAAACAGTAACACTTTTTGCGCCAACCGTCAAGCATGGGAAGCGTTTTTTGCGGCGGGGAGCGTCGATACGCGGCGAAAATTATTCCTTTACATTAAAAGCGGGATTTGTTATAATACTTGGGCATTATATGCGCCCGTAGCTCAGCTGGATAGAGTGTCAGACTCCGACTCTGAAGGTCGTG
>CAZWJM010000059.1:0-8320 GCA_964634435.1 uncultured Oscillospiraceae bacterium
TCTGGGGTGTCATCAACCTTTTGGAGGGCTACGGCTCGGACAATCCCGGCGCTAAGAGCCAGGGCATGAAGCAGCTCATGGCTGGCGGCGGTGTCGCCCTCATCGGTCTGATCCTTGTACCTTTGCTCTCTGGCCTGTTCGGTTAATTTGCCCGTATCAATCTTTCGCGCCCGTCCGTGTAAAGCGGGCGGGCGCGGGAAAGGAGGTGCTGCCATTTGATACTTGATTGGCTCGAAGAATGGTTCAGGGGAATATTGACAGACGGCATCATCGGAAACCTGACCGGCCTGTTTGATACCGTCAACCAAAAGGTGGGCGAAATCGCCGGAGAAGTAGGCGCAACGCCGCAGGGCTGGAACGCCGGAATTTTTAACATGATCCGCAGCCTTTCCGAAACAGTCATTATCCCGATAGCAGGCGCAATCCTCGCCTTTGTCATGTGCTATGAGCTGATCCAGATGGTGACGGAGAAGAACAATATGCACGACATTGACACCTTTATGTTCTTCAAATGGGTGTTTAAGTCTTTTGCTGCTGTTCTGATCGTTACGAACACATGGAATATCGTCATGGGGATTTTCGATATGGCGCAGCAGGTGGTCAACCAGAGCGCAGGCGTGATTATCAGCGATACCAGCATTGACCTTGCTTCTGTGGTAACAGACCTTGAAGCGCAGCTTGAAGCAATGAGCCTTGGCGGGCTGATCGGACTGTGGTTTCAATCCCTGTTTGTGGGGCTGACCATGAATATCCTGTCTATCTGCATTATGCTGGTGATCTACGGCAGGATGATTCAGATTTACCTTGTGACCTCACTTGGCCCGATCCCGCTTTCCACCATGGCAAACAGCGAATGGCGCAGCGTCGGGCAGAATTACTTGAAATCTCTGCTGGCACTGGCGTTTCAGGCATTTCTCATTATGGTATGCGTGGGCATCTATGCGGTGCTGATACAGACCATCGGCGCAGGCGGCGACATCTCCGGCGCGATCTGGCGGGCGATGGGCTACACGGTGCTTTTGTGCTTCTGCCTGTTCAAAACCGGCAGCATGGCAAACGCAGTGTTCGGCGCACATTGACGGAGGTGTGACTATCGGAAAATACAATATCATTTATGCCGACCCACCTTGGCACTATGAAAGCGGAAAGGTGCAGGGCGCGGCAGAAAACCACTATCCCACCATGAGCATCGATAATCTGTGCGCTCTGCCGGTGGCAGAGCTGACCGCAAAAGACTGCGCCCTGTTCCTGTGGGCAACCTTTCCCCAGCTACCCGAGGCGCTGCGTCTGATCAAGGCGTGGGGCTTTCAGTATAAGACGGTGGCCTTTGTCTGGCTGAAACGGAACCGGAAAAATCCCACATGGTTTTATGGATTGGGCTATTGGACGCGGGGCAACGCAGAAATATGCCTGTTGGCAACCAAAGGAAAACCGAAACGGCAGTCCGCAGGCGTACATCAATTCATTATCTCGCCCATCGAACAGCACAGTAAAAAGCCAGATGAAGCAAGGCAGAAAATCCTTGCCCTTATGGGCGACCTGCCCCGTTTAGAACTGTTTGCCCGACAGAAAGCACCGGGATGGGACGTTTGGGGCAATGAAATTGCAAGCGATATTACGCTTGCGGAAAGGAGGAACGATGGCTTATGTGAATGTGCCGAAGGACTTGAACAAGATTAAGTCCAAGGTGCTTTTCAATTTGACCAAACGACAACTGATCTGTTTTGGCGTGGCGGCGCTTATGGGAGTGCCGCTGTTCTTTTTGCTCAAAGACAGCGCAGGAACCACGGCTGCGGCAATGGTGATGATCCTTGTCATGCTTCCCGGATTCCTGTTTGGCGTATATGAGAAGAACGGACAGCCCCTTGAAGTGGTTTTGCGGCAGATGATTGAAAGCTGCTTTATCCGTCCAAAGGAGCGCCCCTATCAGACCGATAACGCATACGCCGCCCTTGTGCGGCAATATCAAATGGAAAAGGAGGTAAAAGCGATTGTCCAAGGCGACAAAACCCGCAGCGGAAAACGCAGCGGCAAAGCGTAAACTCACCCGCGCGGAAAAAAGAGAAATTGAGGCGATCATCCGCAAGTATAAGGGCGACGGCAAGCCCCATACGGCGCAGGACACGATTCCCTATCAGACCATGCACCCGGACGGTATCTGCCATCTGGGCGGCAGGAGCTATTCCAAAAGCATTGAGTTTTTCGATGTGAACTACCAGCTTGCCCAGCCGGACGACCAGACGGCGATTTTTGAATACCTGTGTGATCTGTACAACTATCTGGACGCTTCCATTCATGTGCAGCTTACCTTTGTCAACCGGAAAACCGACCGGGAGCAACTTGCACAGAGTTTTGAGATTCCGCTTTGCGGCGACGGATTAGACCATATCCGGCAGGAGAACACGGGGATTCTGAAACGTCAGCTTGAACGGGGCAATAACGGAAACGTCAAGACCAAGTATCTG
This sequence comes from uncultured Oscillospiraceae bacterium, assembly GCA_964634435.1. Classification (GTDB taxonomy): domain Bacteria; phylum Bacillota; class Clostridia; order Oscillospirales; family Oscillospiraceae; genus F23-B02. The sequence continues at coordinate 2,466 of CAZWJM010000059.1, forward strand.
ACCTATACCATTGAGGCAGACAATCTGAAAGCAGCGCGGGCGCGGCTTACCCGCATTGAAACCGACCTGCTGGGCTACTTCAAGGTGATGGGCGCAGCAGCGCGGGCATTGGACGGCAAAGATCGGCTGGAAGTGCTGCACGGTATCATGCACCCGGATGGCGAGCGGTTTTCCTTTGACTGGAATTGGCTTGCCCCAAGCGGGCTGTCCACCAAAGACTTTATCGCTCCGTCCTCATTTGCTTTTAAGAACAGCCGGATGTTCCAGATGGGCGGAAAGCTGTGCGCAGCCAGCTTCCTGCAAATTATCACCCCGGAGCTGAACGATCATGTATTGACGGACTTTCTGGATACCGATTCGGGCATTGTTGTCAATCTCCATGTGCAGGCGCTGGATCAGTCGGAAGCCGTCAAAATGATCAAGCGTAAGATTACCGATCTCGACGCCATGAAGATACAGGAACAGAAAAAAGCTGTCCGGGACGGCTACGATATGGACATACTTCCCTCTGACCTTGCGACCTACGGCGGCGAAGCGAAAAAGCTCTTAAACGAACTGCAAAGCCGCAATGAGCGTTATTTCATGATCACTTTCCTTGTGCTGAACTATGGCGATACCAGGCGCAAGCTGGAAAATGACGTGTTCCGCGCCGCAGGCGTGGCGCAGAAATACAACTGCCAGCTTACCCGTCTGGACTTCCAGCAGGAACAGGGGCTTGTATCGTCCCTGCCGCTGGGGGTGAGCCAGATCAAAATCACACGGGGAATGACAACCTCTGCCGTCGCGATTATCGTTCCCTTTGTTACACAGGAGCTGTTCATGGGCGGCGACGCCTTTTATTACGGACTGAACGCCAAATCCGGCAACATGATCATGCTGGATCGCAAAAATGCCCGTTCTCCCAACGGGCTGGTATTCGGTACACCCGGCGGGGGCAAGTCCTTTTCCTGTAAGCGCGAGATGGTAAGCGTGATTCTGAAAACCGGCGACCATGTGATCGTGTGCGACCCGGAGGGCGAATATGCGCCACTGGTGAAGCTGCTCCACGGGCAGATTATCCGGCTGTCACCCACCAGCACCGACTATGTGAACCCGCTGGACATCAATCTGAATTATTCCGAGGACGAAAACCCGCTGGCGCTGAAATCCGACTTTGTGCTGTCTTTTTGTGAGCTGATTATGGGCGGCAAGGCCGGACTGGAAGCCATTGAAAGAACGGTAATTGATCGGGCGGTACAGCGGATCTACCAGCCTTACTTTGCTGACCCATGCCCGGAGAATATGCCGATCCTGTCCGACCTGCACGACGCGCTGACGGCGCAGCATTTACCGGAAGCCGACCGGGTAGCACAGGCGCTTGACCTGTATGTATCGGGATCCCTTAACTTCTTCAACCACAGAACGACGGTGGACATTAACAACCGCTTTGTCTGCTATGACATTAAGGAACTACCGAAGAATCTGAAAAAGCCGGGTATGCTGATTATTCAGGATCAGGTATGGAACCGTGTTACACTCAACCGCAACGCAGGCGTTTCCACATGGTATTATGCCGACGAGTTCCATTTGCTTCTGAAAGAACCGCAGACCGCAGCCTATTCCGCAGAGATATGGAAGCGTTTCAGAAAATGGGGCGGCGTGCCGACGGGCGCGACCCAGAACGTCAAGGATCTTTTATCTTCACCGGAAATTGAAAACATCCTTGAAAACTCTGACTATATCTGTATGCTCAACCAAGCGGCAGGCGACCGCAAAATCCTTGCAGAACGGCTAAACATTTCGTCGGAGCAGCTTAAATACGTTACCAACTCCGCGCCGGGCGAAGGTCTTTTGTTCTTTGAGAATGTAATCCTGCCTTTCGTGGATCACTTCCCCAAGGACACCGAGCTTTACCGTATCATGTCCACCAAGCCAAGTGAGGTGAACGGACAATGAGCCTGCCCATTGACACCATCCTTTGCGGCGATTGCCTGTCTGTGCTGAAAACCCTGCCGGACGACAGCATCCATTGCTGCGTGACTTCGCCGCCGTATTATGGCTTGCGTGATTACGGCATGGATGCGCAGATCGGGCGTGAGGACACACCGGAGGAATACATAGCACGGCTGACGGCGGTATTCCGTGAAGTAATGCGTGTGCTGCGCCCGGATGGGACACTCTGGCTGAATATCGCGGACAGCTATTGCGGCACGTCCGGTAAGGGTACTGCCCGGGATCCCAAATATCCGAACGGGCGCAACGGGCAGATTGTTTCCCTGTCCCGCATGGTACAGGGCTGCAAGCCAAAGGACATGATCGGGATCCCGTGGATGCTGGCGTTCTCCCTGCGCGGTGCAGGCTGGTATCTGCGCAACGACATTATCTGGGCAAAAGGGAATCCCATGCCGGAAAGTATCAAAGACCGGTGTACCCGCAGCCATGAACACATTTTCCTGTTTTCCAAAAGCAAACGGTATTTCTACGACTGGCAGGCCATAGCCGAGCCGATCGCGCCCACAACTGCCCTGCGCAAGAAAAACGGGCGCGGCGTGGGCAAGTATTCTTCTCCCGTTCCCGGTCAGCCGCAAACCCAAAATATCAACAAGCCCAGAGAAAAAGGCAGCATAACCGACGAAATGATTTCGCCCGTCCGGGCTAAGCGCGACGTGTGGTTTATCAACACCGTGCCGTACAAGGGCGGGCATTTTGCTGCCTATCCGCCAAAGCTGGCGGAAAACTGCATACTGGCAGGATGTCCGGCAGGCGGGGTTGTCCTTGACCCATTCATGGGCAGCGGTACGACGGGGCTTGCGGCAAAACGGCACGGACGGCACTACATCGGCATTGAACTGAACACAGCGTTTTGCTCCCTTGCAAGGGACCGGATCGGAGGTGATACCCCTTGAAAGACCCATTAAAACCCCGTGATAAAATAACCCAGCACATGACCCGTGACGGGCTGGTGCGGGAAAATCAGACGACGGGCGAAGTACAGAGCGTTTCCGGCAGGGATGCGGAACAAAATCTTTCCCCTGCGGCGCAGGAGGATCTTCCGGTTTCTGCGGGCGGCACAGCGGAAAAGGCACTGAACCGCGCTGTATCTGAGCATGACGCTCATGCCGCAAGAAAACGAATCCGAAAAGCAAACAGCAAGATCCGTGAGGGCGAAGCTGTCCGGCAGCGCCCCGGCTCCCGGCTGCAATTCACCGACGAGGAACGCGGCGATCCGGCACTGCAAAAGTATATCCGCAAATCCGAAACACGGGCAGATAAGCTGGACACTGCGCGGGAAGCCATACCGAAAAAGCGTGTTTTACACAAAGAGCGTGTTTTCGACGAAGCAACCGGCACGGCGCATACCAAGCTGCGCTTTGATAAGGTGGATAAGCCTGCCCCAAAGATTAAACCCAATCCGGCAGGCCGACCCGTGCGGGAGGCAGCAATGCTTGTCCATGGGAAAATTCACGAGGTTGAGAATGAAAACGTCGGTGTGGAAAGCGGACATAAGGGCGAGGAACTTGCCGAGCGCGGCGCTGGCGGTGCATACCGCTATGCAAAACGCCGTCATAAGCTGAAACCTTACCGGGCAGCGGCAAAAGCCGAGCAAAAGGCGGTCAAAGCCAATGCGGAATATCTGTATCAAAAGGCATTGCATGACAATCCGGCGCTTCTTTCCGGCAATCCTCTCAACCAGTTTTTCCAGAAACAGAGGTTAAAGCGGGAATACGCCAAGGCAGCAAGGGCGGCAAAAACGGCAGGCAGTACAGCGCAGAAAACCGCGCAGACCACCAAAAAGACCGCCGAAGCGTCCGCGAAAGCTGCAAAGCGTGTTGCCGAGGAAGCAAAGAAAACGGCTGCATTTGTAGCGCGGCACTGGAAAGGCTGCTTGATTGTTCTTGCAGGTTTCCTCCTTATTGTACTGCTGATCGGCGGGCTGCAATCCTGCTCCATTCTCTTTTCCGGTGCGGGCGGCGGTGTCGCAGCATCTTCCTACCAATCGGAGGACGCGGATATTCTTGCTGCCGAAGCCGCCTACTGTGAACTGGAAGCAGAGCTGCAAAGGTATCTGGACACCTACGAAAGCACCCATGACTACGACGAATACCACTATGACCTTGACGAGATCGAGCATGACCCTTATGTACTGATCTCGATTCTCTCTGCGCTCCATGAGGGCGCATGGACGGCTGACGAGGTACAGGGAACGCTGCAAATGCTCTTTGAGAAGCAATATATCCTGACCGAAACCGTTACAAGGGAGGTGCGCTACCGCACGGAAACGAGAACAGGCTATTACACTGACGCAGATGGCAACTTGCAGAGCTACACCTACACCGTCCAAGTTCCCTATGATTATTACATCTGTCATGTGTCCCTTGAAAACTTCAACCTTTCCCATGTTCCCGTGTACATCATGGGCGAGGAAACTTTGAGCAAATATGCCCTGTATATGTCCGTGCTGGGCAACCGACCGGATCTGTTCGGCAATTCTGAGTACATCAGCCGGTATATTACAAACCGGCCTGCAGGTTATGAAATTCCCGCATCGGCGCTGGAAGATGAAACCTTTGCCACGCTGATTGCCGAGGCGGAGAAATATATCGGGTATCCCTATGTCTGGGGCGGCAGCAATCCAAGTACCTCTTTTGACTGTTCCGGCTTTGTATCATGGGTGCTGACCAACAGCGGCGTATGCAATACCGGGCGTTTGGGTGCGCAGGGGCTATATAACATCTCTACCCCTGTTTCCAATCCCCAGCCGGGTGATCTGGTGTTTTTTACGGGAACCTATGACACGCCGGGCGTTTCTCATGTGGGTATTTATGTGGGCAATTCCATGATGCTGCACTGCGGGGATCCGATTTCGTATTCTAATCTGAACAGCAGCTATTGGCAGTCCCATTTCTACGCCTACGCCAGACCGCCCTATAACTAATCTGAAAATCGAAAGGAGTAAACATTATGGCACTTACTAAGCTGGAACGTATCGAACGGGAGATTGAAAAGACCCGTGGCAAAATTACCGAGTATCAAAACAAGCTCAAAGAGCTGGAAGCCCAGCGCACCGAACAGGAAAACTTTGAGATTGTGGGCATTGTGCGCTCCATGTGCATGACCCGCGACGAACTGATGAACTTTCTGCGCAGCGGCGGCAACGATGCGCCGCCTGCGGAAAATGTCTATCACGAACAGGAGGATATGACCAATGACGAGGAATAAAGGAAAGCTGCGTACTGTTATCGTGCTGCTTGCCGCCGTGCTTTGCATGACGGCTTTTTCTACGGTTGCCTATGCAGGCGGCGGCGATTACTACGACAGCGAGCTGCCGCCGGAAAGCACTGCAACAGAAGAAACGGAACCTGCTGCTTCCGAGCCGTCCCCGGCCGTGGAACCGGGGACGCCCTTTACGGAGGACGGGATCGCGCTGACCCGGGATCTGCTTTTTGATAAGGCAACCAACAAGCAGTTTATTACGGTGGAAACCCGAAGCGGACATACCCTGTATATCATCATTGATTATGATAAACCCGCCGACGAGGACGGCGAACAGTATCACACCTATTTCCTCAACCCCGTGGACGAAGCCGATCTTTTGGCACTGTTGGAGGACGAGGGCGGGAACAGCCCTATTACCTGTAGCTGCACCGAAAAATGCAGCGCAGGCAAGGTTAATACAGCCTGCCCCATTTGCAGCACCAATATGAGCGAGTGTGCCGGAAAAGAAGCTGCCCCTGCCGATCCGGAACCGACCGAGCCAACCGAAGAACCGAAGAAAAGCAATGTGGGCGGTATCCTTGCGATTGTCTTAATACTTGCGTTGGGCGGCGGCGCTGCTGTGTGGTACTTCAAGTTCCGCAAACCGAAAGCCGATACCA
>CAZWJM010000060.1:0-8222 GCA_964634435.1 uncultured Oscillospiraceae bacterium
CCTCGAACCGGGTAACCGCAAAAACCCTGCACCGCACTTGCGGGAGGCGACAGACTCACGGTTTTGTCTGCAGCTTCCGGTCGGGCTGACGCAAAATGCGTATTCGCACGATTTGGGTGCGATATGCCTCGCCGGCGAGGCGTTAATTCGCCACCAAAAAACCCTGGTCTTCGATGGCGGTTTTGAGGACGGCGGGGTCGAGGGACTCGCCCTTTACGACGGCGGTGCCGTTTTCGTGGCTGACGACGGCCTCGGCGACGCCTTCGACGCGCTCGAGCGCGGCCTTGACGCGGGCGGAGCAATGGCCGCACTGCATGCCTTCAATTTTTATCGTAAGTTCCATATCAGTTCTCCTTTTCGTTTTTTATGATGACTCTTTCGCCGTGGATCTCGAGACAATTGCGGCAATAGAGGATGATCGCCTTGGGCAGAAGCTTCCACTCGGCCTCCTCCATGATGCGGCGCGAGAGCGTTTCGGGCGTATCCCCCGGGAGGATATCGACCGCCTGCTGGGCGATGATGGGCCCGATGTTGCCGTCGATATCGGCGAAAAACGCCGTTGCGCCGGTCACGCGGCAGCCGCGCTCGAGCGCTGCGCGGGCGGGGGAGTCGTCGCAATTTATAAACGCGGGGATAAGCGAGGGATACACGCCGATTATGCGCTTGCGAAACTGCGTGGAGATGACGCCAAGCGGCATGTTATAGCCGGCGAGGATGACAAGGTCAATGTCCATATCGCGGAGCTTGTTGGACACGGCCATACTGTAGCTGAGCTTCGTGGGGAATATCGACGGCTCGACCACGAACGACTCTATGCCCGAGTTGCGCGCACGGCGCAGTGCATAGGCGTCGGCATCCGTACATATCACCGCGCAAAGCTGGAAATTCGGGATCTCGCCGAAATACATCGAATCCAGAACGGACTGGAGCAGAGCTCCGTCACCGGAAACAAGTGCCGCCGCTCTAATCATAAATATGTCCCCCTTAAAATATCCTGACAGGCTGTTTTATTCTCCAAGCAAACGCTTTGCCGTGTCGAGGTTAAGCCTTTCGGCCTTTTTTGCATATTCAAACCGCCGCGCAAGCTCGCCCGAGCCACTGTCGGCCATGGCCGAATCGATGGCGGAAATGAGCCCCTGCGCCGTGACGCTTTCAAACTCTATGCTGCTGATGCCAAGATACTGCGCGCAGCCCGTGACCTTAGGGTCGTAGCTCAGGCCGACGGCCGGAACGTTGCCGCAGACAGCGTACAGCATACTGTGCAAGCGCATCGCAACGGCAAGCTTCATGCGCCGCACGACGGCAATTTCAAGCTCGGCATCGTCAATCTTCGGCATGACCTTGTACGGCAGCCCGAGGCCGTCGACGATAAGCTCCGTCACAAGCGCGTCGCGGTCGTAATTCATCGGCATGAACAGCGGCGTAAGCCCGTATTTTTCATGGCAGTATTCCAGCGCCGTGCGTATCTCCGCACTTTTTTCGGCCAGACCCGGCCAGCGGCGCAGACCGAGGCAGATGTAGCTCCCGTTCGGGTCGATGCCGCAGCTTCGCAGGAACACGGCCGCGTCGGAGTCGGACTTGCCCTCCATGTTGAGCACGGGGTCGCCCGTCACGAGCACCTCCTGCACCGTCACGCCGATTTCGCGCGTAAGCTCCATGCTCAGCGGGTCGCGCAGGGTTATGGCGTCGACGCATTTGTTTATCGTGTCCGCCGACAGGCGCCGGTCGAATTCGTAATTGAGCGGGCCCATGCCGCAGCCGTACATCTGCACCTTGCAGCCGCATTTTTTCGCAAGCGAAATCGTGTGCAGATAAAACCACAGGCTTCGCCGGCTCGTCACGTCCTGAATAAGACTGCCGCCGCCGCTGACGAAAAGCTTCGAGCGGCGCAGCTCGCGCCGGAGCTTTAATATCTGCCAGCGCCGTATAGCGGCAAGGCCGTGGGAAATGCGCGTGTGGTGCGCGTCCTTGGAAACGACGGTTATGCGCATGTCGGGGTCGAGTGTGCGAAGCTCCCTGACTATCGCCGTCAAAAGCGCCTCATCGCCCGCGTTTCCGTGGCCGTAAGCGCCGCAGATGACTGCTCCGCTGCGCTTGCTGCTCTCGCGCTTTAATATGGTGTTGTATATTTCTATCTGCCTTTGGCAGGTGTTTTCGATGGAGAAGAACTGCCTTGCCCGCTCGCGCACGGCGCTGCCGCATTTTTGCCGCAGCGACTCATCCTCGGCAAGCGCGAGGATGGCCTTTGCCATCGCCTCATGGTCCTGCGGCTCGAAGAGCATACCCGTCTCGCCGTCGGATATGAGCTTGCTCAGGCCGCCGACACGGGAGGCGACCGTCGGCACGCCGATGCGTGCAGCCTCCGTCACGGCATAGGGAAACGTCTCGGACAGGGAGCTTATCGCGTTTATGTCGATGGTCGAGTAAAACCCGTCCATATCGCTGAGCCAGCCGGTGAAAAAGACCTTTTCGCGCACGCCGAGCTCATCGCACAGCTCCTTGAGGCCCGATTTTTCCGCACCGTCGCCCGCTATTATAAGGCGCAGCCGCGCATCACACGCCGAAGCGTCGGCAAAGCCGCGCACCGTCGTCGCAACGTCCTTTACAGGGTCAAAGCGCGCAGCGATGCCGACGATGATATCATCGTCTGTGAAATCGCAGCCTATGCGCTTGAGCCACTGCCGCCGCGTGATGCTCGGCAGGGGGCGCGAGAAATCCACGCCGTTATATATCGTCAGCAGTCTGTTCGGGTCAAAGCCGCGCTCTATAAGCGTTTCGCGCATCCTTTCGGATACGCACACGCGGTAGTCCATGCGCCGGATAGAGTGGCGGTTCAGCTGACCGTAGGTCATGGCGGCTATGGGCCGGCCGAGATAGTCGAGCTTATAATCGCTGTGGATGGTGCTGATAAACGGTATATCAAAATACTTTTTGAGCATCGCGCCGGTGAAGTTTGCGCGGCTGCCGTGGCAGTGAACTATGTCGTAGCCGCCTTCCTGTATCGCCTCGCGCGTTTTCGCAAGTCCGGCCGCGAAGCCGCCGTCGAACACGCGGGTGGATATGCCCCTTTCGCGCGCCTCCTGCGCAAACTCCGCCTCCATATAGCAGATGAGGTCGGCCTGAATATTCTTATTGAGTCCCTGCAGCAGCGACAGAACATGCGTTTTCGCGCCGCCCGAGTCACCGCCGGAGATAAGATGTAAAACTTTCACGTTATACCCCGCTTGTTTCTTCGGGAAAGATACGATATAATAGCCAATGGACTATTATTCAAATCAGTATTATATCTTAATTAAGTTTCGAGGTCAAGGTAAATGACAACTATCTACATGATACGCCACGCGGAAGCCGAAGGCAACCTCTACCGCATCGTTCAGGGTCAGCTCAACAGCTACATAACTCCGCGCGGTCACGAGCAGATCGCCGCGCTCGCGGAAAGATTTAAGGACGTGCAGCTTGATGCACTGTATTCAAGCGACCTGCGCCGCACGCAGACGACGGCCGGAGCGATAACGAAATATCACGACCTGCCGATGCAGCTCGATAAGCGCCTGAGGGAGATAGACCTCGGCGTGTGCGAGGGCATGAGCTTTGGCGACATGTACAGATTCGACCCCGAGCAGATGGATAACTTCAATAATGACCCTGCCCAGTGGCGCGCCGAGGGCGCGGAGACCTTTGACGAGTGCACAAGGCGCATCCTCGAGGCCGTGACGGAGATAGCCCGGGCAAACGACGGCAAGACCGTCGCCGTTGTCAGCCACGGCATGGTGACCCGCTCGATACTTGCGTATCTTCTCGGTGTCAAAAGCCGCGATATCCCCTCGCTCCCGCATGGGGACAATACGGCCGTGAGCAAGCTCATATACGCAGACGGCAAATTCACCGTCGAGTATTATAACGATAACTCCCACCTGCCGCCGGAGCTTTCGACCTTCGCGCGTCAGAGCTGGTGGAAGAAAGAAACGCGCGGGGCAGACCCGAATAACCTCTATTATCTGCCGCTTGACCCGAATGAGGAGGGACGGCTCTATACAGAGCTTTACGCCGCCTCATGGCGCGCCGTTCACGGCGACGAGCGCGGCTTTGACGGGCAGAGCTTCCTTGCCTCGGCAAAGCGCCACTATGCAGCCGACAAAGAGCATGCGCTGTTAAAAGCATATTGCTCGGACGGAACGCTTGTCGGCATCGTCGAGTGCGACACGCAAAGGGCAAAGGACGAGGGCATCGGCTGGGTGAGCCTTGTTTACGTCAAGGAGGACATGCGCGGCCGCGGTCTCGGCACTCAGCTTATAGGCCGCGCGATAACAAACTATCAGATGCTCGGCCGCAGGGCTGTGCGCCTGCATGTTTCGTCGGAAAACGAAAAGGCGCTGAGGTTTTACAAAAATCTCGGCTTTGAAACGATAGGCAGCGAGCCGGCCATGCTTGCGCCGCTGTATCTGCTGGAAAAGAGATTCGACTGATGTCTAAATGGAACGAAAACGCGCGCGTTGAGCGGCTTGACACCGGAAAAAGGCGCATCATCGTCATATCGGATATCCACGCGAACATGCCGTACTTCACGGGACTGCTCGAGAAGGTCGGCTTTTGCGCATCTGATGAACTTATAATCGACGGCGACTTCCTCGAAAAGGGCGAGAGAAGCCTTGAAACGCTGCGCTTTATCATGAAGCTGTGCGAGGGCGGGAACTGCCACGTCGTCTGCGGCAACTGCGACAGCTGGGCAGATGCCCTCGACAGCGAAAAAAGCTACTGGGTGCAGCGGATAGTGCAGTACATGCTGTTTCGCCGGAACGGGCTTATGTGGGACATGCTCGCAGAGCTTGGCATTCCCGTCACGGAAAGCACGCAGTTTGAGCCGCTTATCCCGCTGCTTGCCGAGCGCTTTGCGCCCGAGTGGGACTTTCTGCGCGCCCTGCCGCACGCGATAGAGACTGAGCACTGCATATTCGTGCACGGCGGCATACGCCCCGATGTCCCGATAAGCGAGCAGCGCGGCGGCGACTGCATGAAGTTTGATAACTTCCGCAGCTTCGGCTATAGCTTTGACAAGTGGGTCATCGTCGGCCACTGGCCGGTGATGCTGTATCTTTACGACCACGTCTGCGCAAACCCGATAATCGACCGCGACAGGCGCGTGATATCCATCGACGGCGGCTGCACGCTTAAAGACGACGGTCAGTTAAACGCCCTCATCATCCCCTATGACGGGAGCGAGGACTTTGACTTCGTCGCCTACGACCCCTTCCCCGTGCGCAGGGTAAAGACCGCTCAGCGCGGCGGCGAAAAAAGCTATTACATCCGCTGGGGCGACAATGAGGTGCAGGTGCTGCGCCGCGGGACGGAGTTTTCGCTCTGCCGCCATGTGCGCACGGGCTATGAGATGGAGATACTTACGAAATATCTGTACTCGGAAGATGAGTTTTGCAAATGCAACGATTCGACCGATCTTGTGCTGGAGCTTCAGGCCGGCGACGAGGTGAGCGTTGTGGAAACTACCTCGCGCGGCTATCTTGTAAAGCACAAAGGCGTGTCGGGCTGGTATTGGGGAGAGCTTATATGAACGAAGAATTTTTGCCCGTTTCGCGGGATGAGATGCACGAGCGCGGCTGGTGGTGGTACGACTTCCTGCTGGTCACGGGAGATGCGTATGTCGACCATCCGTCCTTCGGCCCTGCGGTCATAGGGCGCGTGCTCGAGGCCGACGGCTACCGCGTCGCGGTGCTCGCGCAGCCGGATTGGCACTCGGCCGACGATTTTCTGGCCTTTGGCAGACCGAGGCTCGGCGTTTTGATAGGCGCGGGCAACCTCGACTCCATGGTCGCGCACTACACCGCGGCCAAAAAGCGCCGCAGCGAGGACTTTTACTCGCCCGGCAAAAAGGCGGGGCTCAGACCCGACAGGGCGACCATCGTGTACGCAAACCGTGCGCGCGAGGCCTTCGGCTCGGAGGTGCCCATCATAATCGGCGGACTTGAAGCCTCGCTCCGCCGCTTTGCCCACTATGACTATTGGGACGATAAGGTGCGCCGCTCGGTGCTGGTCGATTCGGGCGCGGATATGCTCGTTTACGGCATGGCCGAGACGGCAGAGCGGGAGATCGCCCGCCGCCTGAAAAAGAAGATCCCCGTTTCCGAAATGCACGACATTCGCGGCACGGCGTTTTTGACAAAGGATATATCCGACTGCGCTTTTGAAAGCGTGACGCTTCCGTCGTTTGCCGACGTGTGCGACAGCAAGCGCTTTTACGCCGACGCAACGCGCATGGAATACGCCGAGCACGACCCCGTGCGCGGCAGGGCGCTCATTCAGGAGCACGACGGCCACTGGCTCATCGTAAATCCGCCCGCCATGCCGCTGGAGACGAAGGAGCTTGACCGCGTGGCCGAGCTTCCGTACACCAAGCAGTACCACCCCATGTACGAGCCCCTCGGCGGCGTGCCCGCCATCGAGGAGGTCAAGTTTTCCGTCATCCACAACCGCGGCTGCTTCGGCGGCTGCAACTTCTGCGCACTGGCCTTCCACCAGGGCAGAATGGTCACAAGCCGCAGCCACGAAAGCGTCATCCGCGAGGTCACGGAGCTCACAAAGTTCCCCGACTTCAAGGGCTATATCAACGACGTCGGCGGCCCGTCGGCGAATTTCCGCCACCATTCCTGCAAAAAGCAGGCCAAATGCGGCATGTGCGCAGACAGGCGCTGCCTTGCGCCCACGCCCTGCCCGAATCTTGACGCCGACCATTCGGACTATCTCGCGCTTTTGCGAAAGCTCCGGCAGATTCCGGGCGTTAAGAAAATTTTCGTGCGAAGCGGCATCAGGTATGACTATATGCTCGAGGACAAGAACGACGACTTCTTCGCCGAGCTTGTAAAATACCACATCTCCGGCCAGCTCAAGGTCGCGCCGGAGCACTGCATCGACAGTGTGCTCGACTATATGGGCAAGCCGCACATCGACGTGTACGAGCGCTTCATGGATAAGTACAAAAAGCTCAACAACCGCTTTTCCAAGGAGCAGTACGTCGTGCCCTACCTCATGTCCTCGCACCCGGGCAGCACGCTCAGCGATGCCGTCGCCCTGGCCGAGTATCTGAACAAAATGGGCCGCCAGCCCGAGCAGGTGCAGGATTTTTACCCCACCCCCGGCACGGTGTCGACCTGCATGTACTACACGGGCATAGACCCGATGACGATGAAGTCTGTGTACGTTGCGCGCTCGTTCCACGAGAAGGCCATGCAGCGCGCGCTTTTGCAGTGGAAAAGGCCCGATAAGCGCAAGCTTGTCATCGAAGCGCTCAAGGAGGCCGGGCGCGAGGATCTCATCGGCTACGGGCCGGAGTGCCTCGTGCGGCCGGATAGGCCCCCGCGCGCAAAGACCCCCGCCAAGCCCAAGGAGCCCGAAAAGCCCCGCGTCACCAAAAAGGAGGGCTACGCCAAGGGCTGGGCAAAGCCGAAGCCTAAGAAAAACGCAAAGCCTAAGTCTAAGCAGAAAGGAAATAAGGGATGAAATACAAAAGATTTGACAACACCATCGTCGTGCGCATCGACCGCGGCGAGGAGATTCTCCAAGCCGTCGCCGAGCTTGCCGAGCGCGAGAGCATCCGCCTTGCAAGCATCTCCGCTCTAGGCGCAGTGAACGAGTTCACGGTCGGCGTGTTCAACACCGCGGAGAAAAAGTACTACGCAAACGAGTTTTCCGGCGCGTTCGAGATAGTTTCGCTCACCGGCACCATAAACACCATGGACGGCAAGTTCTATGCCCACCTGCACATGTCCGCCGGCAACGACAAGGGCGAGGTATTCGGCGGCCACTTAAACCGCGCCGTCATCTCCGCCACCTGCGAAATGATAGTCACCGTCATCGACGGCGAAGTCGACAGATATCATGACGACGACGTCGGCCTGAACCTGTTCAAATTATGATGCAGTACCTTGCATATTACCTCGCGGCAGTGAATATCCTGCTGTGCCTGCTGATGGGGCTGGATAAGCTTTTTGCCAAGCTGCAAAAGCGCCGCATTCCGGAAAAAACGCTGTTTCTGCTGGCAATCATCGGCGGCGGCCTCGGCGGAACGCTGGGCATGTATTCCTTCCGCCATAAAACCAGGCACACCGCCTTCGCCATCGGCTTCCCCGCCCTCACCATCCTCCAAATCGCCGCCGTGATCTATCTTATGGTGAATTGACGCACCTACGGATACGCTTATTGCGGTGTCCCGG
>CAZWJM010000061.1:0-7896 GCA_964634435.1 uncultured Oscillospiraceae bacterium
GCTGCGTCATGCTGCTGACCGGCGCGACCTCCATCCGCGACGTCCTGCTGTTCCCCACGATGAAGCCGATGGATATGTAAACTCAATAAAAAAGCTACGGCTGCACTCCAAACCGGAGTGCAGCCGTTTTTTCTTTTGCGTGGCTCAGTATTCGCCGGGCTCTGCGTGATAAAGCTTGTTTGAAATGACGATCTGGCAGACCTCGGAGCTGCCTTCGCCGATGGTGAGCATCTGACAGTCGCGCCAGTAGCGCTCGACATCCGTGTACTGGCTCAGACCCTTCGCGCCGTGGAGCTGCACGGATGAGCGGCAGACCTTGATGCACATTTCCGAGGCAAACAGCTTCAGCGCCGCGACCTCAAGCGCGACACGCTGCTGATTTTGGAACATGTCGGCCACGGCGTACAGCGAATTTCGCGCCATGAACAGCTCCTCGTACATCCTCGCCACCTGGAACGAAACACCCTGATATGACGAGAGGTTTCGCCCGAAGCGGCCGCTGCTGCTCGTGTGCTTTATCGCGTGCTCCATTGCGCCCTGCGCCATGCCGACGGCCAGCGCCGCCATATCCAGTCTGCCTTCGTTGAGCAGGACTTTTATAAGGCCATAGGCGTTGTTCTCCTGACCGACGAGGCAGTCGGCGGGTATTTTGCAGTTGTTGAGCCGAACGGTGCCGGTAGGGGAGTTGCTCATGCCGGTCAGCGGCACGCGGTGTGTGTCGTCAAGCCCGGGCGTTGACGCGTCGACGTAAAACAGGTTTACGTCGCGGTATCGGTCGGACAGGGAGCTTTTCGCGGCCACGATATAGCCTGTTGCCGCGCCCGCGCTTGTTATCCAGCACTTCACACCGTTGAGCACCCAGCCGTCGCCGGTGTTGGCGGCATTCGTGTCGATGCACAGTGCGTCGGAGCCACCGCTGGGCTCGGTTATGGCAAAGCCGAGCAGCACATCGCCGCTGAGTGCGGCCGGAATTATGCGGTCGCGCAGCGAACGGCTGCCGTGCAGGGCGATAAGATTCATGCACTGCACATGCGGGCTCATTGACAGCGCTAAGGAGGGCAGACCGCGCGCTATCTCCTCCAAAATTATCATGCTCTCTATCGTGCCGTGCTTTGCATCCGGGCGCAGATGGTAAAAGCTCAGGTCCAAATAACCGGCCTCGCCCAAAAGCTTGAACAGCTCCCTCGGGAACTCGCGGCTGGCGTCCAGCGCCTCGGTCTGCGGCATAATTACTTTATCTACAAAGGCTCGCACTTCCTTGCGGAGCTCTTTCTGCTGCTGTGTGAGCTGAAACATGCTTTAATCCTCCCTGTTTTCCGCCTCGTCAGTGGCGATCATCATCATTTTGGCGTAGCTTACTTTGTCGTCGCTAAGCTCTGTTTCGATAACATAGCTTCCGGCTCTGCCCGCCTGCAGCCGGCTGACCAGGATCATACCGTCTGAAAATACGATGGGCCGCGGCGCAATATATGTCACATTCTCCATCCGCCACTGCTTGCAGCCAAGCTCCTGCATGTGCGTTTCCGAGGCGGAGATGAGCAGGCTCACGGCAATGTGGCCGGTGTCCTTCGTGCTGGTGGTCGGAACGCGCACCTGGAACACGACGGCGTCCCTTGTCGAGCCGGCTGTGTCCTTGGTAAGGAAGCTGTCGGTCGCGTGCTCGCCGGTCTCGCTCTCAAGCCACATGTAATACCTCAGCAGGTCGTTTGATGTGACTATGCCCACCATGCTTTTTCCGTCCATAACAGCGGCGAGGGAATTGCCGTTTATTATAAAACGTCTTGCGATATCCCGAAGCTGATCTCCGGCCTGAACTGTCTCAATGCACTTGGCGTCCTCAATAACGGAGCGCAGCTTCTGCGAGGGCATGGCGGCGGCCGCCTTGCCTATATCAAGCCCGCCGTAAAGCTCAAGATTGTCGTCAACAACGGGGTACTGCTTGGGCAGGCAGCTTTCGTTAAATAGTCTCTGCCAGTCGGCTATAAGGTCATTATAGTATAAAAACTCCGGCGTCTGCATCCAAGAGGTAACTTTGATGTTATCGGCCGTGTCGCGGTGCTCGGTAAACTCCGCGTCAAACTGCCGCGCCAGGGAATACGCTCCCTGCGGGGAAGAGAGGACAAGAAGGCCGTTCCTGTCTGCCATGTTGGTGAGCACCCAGCTTGACTTCGCGCCGCCCGTGAGCAGAAGGTTTGCGCCGTGCTCCAAAACAGCCGCCTGCATTTCAGGCCTCTCGCCGCACAGACACAGACACTCCGACGGCTCAACGCCGTCAAGCTGCTGCAGCATGCTCTCAACGCTTCCGTCGCATATAACAAGCTTGCGTATGCAGTTGCGCAGATTCTGCTTGCCTGCAAGCACGTTAAGACCCAAAAGCCTCGCGGTGTCGGCAAGGCTTATGCCCTTATCGAAGGCAGGCTGACCTGCGCTTATTCGTATCGTGCCCGCCTTGGGCTTTACCATAACAAGGCCAAACTGCTCGGCCTTTTTTACTGCCTTGTAAGCTGTGCCTTCGCTCACCTGAAGCTTCGCGGCCAGCTCGCGCACCGAGATTTTCGAGCCATCCGGCAGGCCTTCTATATACTCCAGGACCAAATCGTTCTTGATAGTAATGAGTCACGCCCCCCTAAAATGTGATACAGAACAAAACAGATTTCAAAATTCGCGCATCTGTTCAGTTGGATTGTGATACAAAAAACAATGTTTCAGATAAACTCAAAGCTCATGCTTTGACGATTGTGCCAAAATTGATTAGACACGCGCAAAAACTATTGACTTCTGTAATCGTCTTGATTAAAATTTAACTATCAGGGCAGGAGAAAAGCGATTCTCCACTTATTCTGTATTATAACAGAAGATAATAGAGAATGCAAGCTTTTTTTGTCTGTATCAAAAGAAATTTAAACTAAAATGGAGGTAACAACAATGTTCAAATTCACCGAAGAGCAGCTTATGATCCGCGATATGGTTCGTGAGTTCACGGCCAACGAGATCGAGCCGAGAGACCGCGCCATGGACGAGAATGGCTTCGACTGGGATCTCATCCCCAAGCTCACCGAGACCGGCCTCATGGCTATCCACATGCCCGAGGAGTACGGCGGCGGCGGTGGCGACACCATCACCAGCGAGATCGTCGTAAATGAGATCGCAAAGGGCAGCGCATCCATTGCACTGATGCTCGATGCTCACTGGCTTGCAGCCGACATGATCCTGCATCATGGCACGGAAGAGCAGAAGAAAAAGTATGTACCTCTTTGCGCAGAGGGCAAGGTGTTTGCATTCGGCCTGACCGAGTCCTGCGCAGGCTCCGATGCAGCAGGCATCAAGTCCATTGCCGAGAAGCAGGCCGACGGCAGCTACGTCCTCAACGGCGGTAAGGCATGGATCACAAACTCCGGCATCGCTGACTACTACCTCATCATGGCCAAGACCGACCCCGAAGCCGGCAACAAGGGCATTTCCGTTTTCGTCGTTCCCAAGGAGGCCGAGGGCCTGACCATCGGCAAGTTCGAGAAGAAGATGGGCATGCGCGGCTCGGGCACCTGCGAGCTGTCGTTTGACAACATTAAGCTTCCCGCTGACGCACTTGTCGGCAAGGAAGGCAAGGGCTTCATGATAGCAATGGAAGCACTCGACGGCGCACGCGTCTCCATCGGCGCTATCGCATCCGGCCTTATGCAGCACGCTATGGACAAGGCCATCAAGTACGCCAAGGAGCGCACCACCTTCGGCAAGCCCATTTACAAGTACCAGGCAGTCGGCTTCAAGTTCGCTGACATGGCGGCAAAGATCCGTGCTACCGACCTGATGGTATGGGATACCGCACAGATGAAGGACGAGGGCCTGAGAATCTCCACCGAGGCTGCTGAGCTGAAGCTCCTGTCCTCCCGCTGGGCATGCGAGGTCTGCGACGAGTGCATCCAGGTTCACGGCGGCAACGGCTACAGCCACGAGTTTGACGTTGAGCGTCTCTACCGCGACGCAAAGCTCCTCGAGATCGGCGAAGGCACCAGCGAGATACTCCGCATGGTCATCAGCGGCGCTGTTATCGGCAGATAAATAAATATAATATCTAAGCAAAGGAGACAAATGCTCCAATGAAAATTCTGGTATTCGTGAAGCAGGTTCCCGATACCGATGATGTAAAGCTGGACCCCAAAACCGGCAACATCATGCGTGAAGGGGTCACCAGCAAGATAAATCCTCTGGATGCAAACGCTGTTGAGGCCGCCATCCAGCTCAAGGAGAAATATGGTGCAACCGTGTGCGCCATCAGCATGGGACCTCCCCAGGCTGAGGATGTCCTGAAAAAGGCCCTTGCTCTGGGCTGCGACGAGGCATATCTTCTGTCCGACAGAGCATTCGGCGGTGCGGATACGCTGGCTACCTCCTACACGCTGGCTATGGCAGCGCAGAAGATAGGCGACTATGACCTTTTGCTGTTCGGCCGCCACGCTGTCGACGGCGATACGGCTCAGACCGGCCCTGCTACGGCCGCTCAGCTCGGCATCCCGCAGATCACTCTGGCATCCTCCATCGATGTTCAGGACGGCTATGTCATCTGCGACCGTGTTCTTGAGGACAGCATCCAAAAGGTGCGTGCCAAGCTGCCTGCACTGGTGACGGTAACGGGTGAGATTAACCAGCCCCGTTATCCCAAGCCCATCAACATCATGAAGGCGCTCAAAAAGCCCCGTTACGTCTGGAACGCAGAGGATCTGGGCGCGGACAAGAGCTGCACCGGCATCCCCGGTTCGCCGTCCTCCACCAAGGAAGTCCTCGAGCCGCCCAAGCGCAATGCGGACACCAAGTACTTCTCCGGCTCTGCCGAAGAGATCGCCGCTCAGATTGCAGACATGCTGCATGATGAGCATCTGATATAAGGAGGCAGCATCCATGGCTAAAAGTGATTACAAAGGAATATGGGTGTTTGCCGAGCAGCAGCACGGTAAACTCAACAACACGGTGCTTGAGCTTTTGGCAAAGGCACAGGAGCTTAAAGAGCACACCGGCGAGGAGATCAGCGCCGTCCTGCTTGGCAAGGATGTGGCCGCACTGGCGGATACGCTCTTTGCCTATGGCGCGGATAACGTGATTCTGGCAGAGGATGAAGCACTCTCGGAGTACAGCGCAAGACCCTACGAGGCGGCACTGACTCAGCTTGCAGAGAAGTATAAGCCCTCCATCATCCTTTACGGCGCCACGTCCCTTGGACGCGACCTGGCCCCGCGACTGATGGTTTCTCTTAAGACCGGCCTTACCGCCGACGCAATAGACCTCGGCTTTGATAAGGACGAGGTGTTCTATCAGACAACGCCCGCCTACGGCGGCAGCATCCTTGCCCACATCGTCATTTTGGAGGCTCGTCCTCAGATGGCAACGGTCCGCCCCATGATGTTCGAGCCCATACAGCCGCGCGAAGGCTTCAAGGGCAATCTCATCACCGAGACTGTCAAAGTCGTTGCCGACACCGATTATGAGGTGCTCGAGACGGCTCCCAAGCAGGATACCGGCGACTCGATAGAAGGCGCGCAGGTCATCGTGGCCGGCGGCCGCGGCATCAAGGAAGAGGCGGATATGGAAAGCCTCAATGAGCTTGCCGCACTGCTCGATGGCAAGGTCGCCGCATCCCGTCCGCTGGTCGATAACGGCTGGCTGCCTCATGAAAAGCAGATAGGCCAAAGCGGTGCTGCCGTAAAGCCGAAGTATATCTTCAACATCGCAATCTCCGGCTCTGTCCAGTACCAGGTCGGTATGCAGAACTCCGGCTGCATCATCTCCATTAACCACACCAAGGGCGCCCCGATATTCGATATTTCCCATTACGGCGCCGTGGCTGATTATAAGAGCGTTGTTCCGGCTCTCATCGAAGAGATCAAATCAAGAAAAGCTTAATTTTCATGAACACAAAAAATGAAAGGAGAACAAAATCATGAGTGAACGTAAATTTATAATCCCCGAATTCGGTCCTTTCGCAGGCATGCGTGTTGTCTGCTCCGGTTCTCTGGTCGCAATGCCTTTCGCGGCTACTATGCTTGCTGACTTCGGCGCCGAGGTCATTCAGATCGAGCGTCCCGGCGTTGGCGACACTCTGCGTATGCTGGCTCCTTTTGCCGACGTAAACGGCACCAAGGTCTCCACCGCATGGGCTCAGAACGCCCGCAATAAGCTGGCAATGGGCCTTGAGCTTAACCTGAAGCACGAGGAAGTCAAGGAGATATTCTACGGCCTTATCAAGGAAGCCGATATCTTCATGGAGAACATGGTATGGCTCGATAAGCTGGGCATCTATGATGAGGAGCTTCTCAAGGTAAACCCCAAGCTCGTCATCGTCCACGTCAGCGGCATGGGTCATAAGGAATTCGGCGGCGTTCCCTCTGTCTGCAACCGCGCCTCCTACGACATGATCGGCCAGGCCTTCTCCGGCTGGCTGTACCTCCAGGGCGACGCAGACCGCGATCCTGCTATCGCAAAGCCCTACACCAACGACTATGTCTCCGCATTCGCGACCCTCTTTGCCGCTCTGGCAGGCTACACCTATGCACAGAAGACCGGCAAGGGTCAGGTCATAGACGTTGCACAGTTCGAGGCAATGGCACAGTACATGTGCGGCACCTACGCGACCTACACCATGACCGGCAAGGTCTCCGAGCGTTCCGGCAACTTTAACCCCGCATTCCAGCCGTATAACCTTTTCAAGTCCAAGGACGGCTTCCTCGTCGCCCTCGGCGCATTCGGCCCCGGCGTTTACAACCGCTGCATCCCCGCAATGGGCTTCGACCTTGACTACTTTAACTACAAGGATTGCTCCTCCGGCCCCGCTGCCGTTGCATCCGAAAAGGGTCAGGAACTCAACAAGAAAGTCATCGAGTGGTGC
This sequence comes from uncultured Oscillospiraceae bacterium, assembly GCA_964634435.1. GTDB lineage: Bacteria > Bacillota > Clostridia > Oscillospirales > Oscillospiraceae > F23-B02. The sequence goes on from CAZWJM010000061.1 coordinate 6,878, forward strand.
GCAGCCCACGATGCCAAGGAGATCGAGAGCATCATGGAAGCAGCCCGCGTCCCGTGCGCGACTGTAAACACCGCAAAGTCTGCCTACGAGAACGAGCACTTCCGCTCCCGTAACGACTGGATCAAGTACGTCGACCAGACCACCAACACCGAGATCGAAGCCTTCGGCATTGCTCCGAAGATGAGCGAGACCCCGGGCAAGGTATGGCGCGGCGCTCCCTCCATGGGCCAGGATACCGTGGACATCCTCAAGACCGTCCTCGGCTACGACGACGCAAAGATCGCAGAACTCAAAGATAAGAAGCTTATCTGATCTTCAATGTAATCCCCTCAAAAAGCAGGCCGCTTCGGCGGCCTGTTTGCATATAGGCATATAGATAGAGGTTGCCATGAAAACAGCCGTTTACCTTGGAAGTCTCGACCCGCCCACATCCGGGGATCTGGACATTATCCGCCGCTGTGCTGTGAAGTTTGACGCTCTCATAGTCGGCGTTCTGGAGCGGGAGGGCGCGGGCGCGGAATCAATGAGCCTTTCCGGGCGGGCAGGGGTGCTCCGCCGGGAATTAGCCGGGCTTAAAAATGTTGAGATCGCGCCGGTTCGCGACTCGCTGTCGGAGCTTATAAATGAATACGGCGTACAGGTGGTCATCCGAAGCCTGCGCTTTGGCGGCGACCTTGAGCGGGAGCGGCGGTTTGCCTTTGCCGTGAAAATGAGCTTTCCAGAGCTTGAGTTTTTGTACATGATCCCGGACGAGTGCTACGCATAGCCGCCCTCCTCGCAGCTTATAAAAATCCTTCCTCGAAAAAACCGCGAAGTATTATAAATATGATTGACAGGGCTGAGTGCATTTTGCACTCAGCCTTAAATTTTTGCGTGTGTTAACAGACTATTAAATGCCTTGAAATGCAGAAACTTAGATGGTATAATAAAATGCTATGTTATTAGAATTAAGAGGTAGAACACTTGTATCTAAGAGCACTCGAACTGCAGGGCTTTAAGTCTTTTCCGGACAAGACCCG
>CAZWJM010000062.1:0-7805 GCA_964634435.1 uncultured Oscillospiraceae bacterium
GTGCGGAGGCTTAAATTTTACTCTATTTCACGTTGCGCGGCAGCCGCCGCACTAACTGTCCACTGTCAACTATCAACTGTCAACTTCCTCGGTTTCCTGCGCGGTTTCGAACCGGGTTGCCGCAATAACCGTATCCGCACGATTTTGGCGCGATGTGCCTCGCCGGCGAGGCGCGTATTGGTAGGTGCGTCAATTCGCCTTCAAAAAAACGGTGAAGGTGATGGTGTCGTTTTCGCTGTGGGCGGTGATGGTGCCGCCGTGGAGGGTGACGATCTGCTTTGCGATGGCAAGGCCGAGGCCGGCGCCGCCGGAGGAGCTGCGCGCGGCATCGAGACGGTAAAACTGCTCGAATATGCGGCGGAGCTTATCCTCGGATATCGTCGCGCCGCGATTGACAAAGCTGACGGAGACGCCGCCGTCAACTTTCCCGGCGGTGATGCGTATCTCGCTGTCGGGATAGCTGTAGAGCACGGCGTTGCGCAGAAGATTATCGAACACGCGCTGGAGCTTATCGGCGTCGCACACCATCTCAAGCTCCGGCGTGGCAGACAGCGCGACGGTGAGGTTTTTCTCCTTTAGCATGGGCATGAACTCGAACACGAGCTGCTCGAGCAGGCGCGTTAGGTCGATGCGGCTTTTTTCGAGCGTGACGGTGGAAAGATTAAAGCGCGTTATCTCAAAAAACTCGTTTATCAGATCCTCCAGCCGCTCGGCCTTGTTAAGCGTCAGCGACAGATACTTCTGCCGAAGCTCGGGCGATATCTCCTGTTCATCGCGCAGGAGCGTGAGGTAGCCGATGACGGAGGACAGCGGGGTCTTCAGGTCGTGCGCAAGGTACATGACGAGGTCATTTTTGCGCGCTGTCTCCTCACGAAGAAGCTGCTGGCTGCGCATAAGCTGCGCTTTGGCCTCGCTCAGCGGCGCGGCGACCTCCTGCGGAAGCTCCGCATCGGGCTTATCGGCCAAAAGATACTCGCCAGCCGCGTCCCCGGCCTTACGCAGCGCACTGCGCACACGCAGACGCGAGACGATGAGCACGACCGCGTACCAGAACACGAGGCTTATGAGCAGCAGATACAGCACGAGGCGCTTGACATTATCCCATGCCGGCTGCTTTACGAGAAGCTGACCGTCGTTTGACAGGATATAGGTCATGTAATTTGCGTCGAACCACTCAAGCACCACGCCGTTGAAGCGCTCGTCGACGAAAAAGAAGATGGCGACAACAAGCACCGCGCACGCGGCAAGGATGCCCGCTCCGGCAAGCACACGGCGCAGCGTGCGCCTATTTTTCGACTTCATATCCAACGCCCCAGACTGTTTTTATGAATTTCGGATCGCGCGGCGGCTCGCCGAGCTTATCGCGAAGCCGGGCGATGTGCGCCATGACGGTGTTGTTATTGTTCAGGTACTTTTCCTTCCACACGGCCTCGAAAAGCTCCTCGGAAGGGATGACTCTGCCGCGGTTTGAGCACAGATACCACAGGATATCGAACTCTATCGGCGTAAGCTGCACGGGCGCGCCGTAGAGCGTGCAGCGGTGGCTGTCGTGATTGACGACAAGGCCGCGCACGTCTATCTCATTGCTTTCCTTCGGCCCGCTCGGGCGGCAGCGGCGCAGGACGGTCTTGACCCGCGCCGTGACCTCCAAGGGGTTAAACGGCTTTGTTATATAGTCGTCCGCGCCGATGGTAAGGCCGAGGATCTTGTCCCCGTCGTTTACGCGCGCTGTGAGCATGATGACGGGAAAGGTGCAGCTTTGGCGTATCCTGCGCAGCAGGGCAAAGCCGTCCGTGTCCGGCAGCATAACGTCCAGTATCGCAAGGGCGGGCGCGGCGCTTTCGATGATCTCGAGCGCCTCGGCGCCGGAGTAGGCCTTCACAGCGGTGTAGCCGTCGTTTTCAAGGTAGAGCGCGATGAGGTCTGCGATCTCCCGCTCGTCGTCAACGATGAGGATCCTCTCGCCCATCAGCCCACGCTCTTTTCAAGCTTTTCGATGCCCACGCGCATACGGCGCAGAGTTTCCTCCTTGCCGAGGATGCGGCAGATCTCGACAGCGCCGCCGGGGGTGACTGCCTTGCCGGCCGCGGCGATACGCACAGGCCACATGACCTTCGCGTTTTTGCACTCGCACTTTTCGGCCATATCGGTCATCGCGGCGAGGATATTTTCGTCATTCCAGTCGTCGATGGCCTCGAACACGGGCCGCATCCTGCCCAGCATATCCAGCGAGCCTGCCTCGTCGGTCTTGCTCTTTTTGTGGACATACAGCGCCGTATCGTACTCGGGCAGAGCATCGAAGAAATCGAGCTTTTCGGGGATATCGGTCAGCACCTCCGTGCGCTGCTGCAAAAGCGCGGCGACGGCGGCGGGGTCGATATTGGGGTTCTTGACCGCCTGGCGGATGAAAGGCTCGGCGGCCTTGGCGAAGGCCTCGGGGCTCATCGCGCGGATGTATTCGGCGTTAAAATACTTGAGCTTTTCGATATCGAAGATGGCGGGGGACTTGGATATGCCCTTAATGTCGAATATCTCGGCAAGCTCCTGCATGGTGAACACCTCGCGCTCGCCGCCGGGGCTCCAGCCGAGCAGGGCGACGTAGTTGACAACGGCGTCCGTGAGATAGCCCTGCGCGATGAGGTCCTCGTACGAGGGGTCGCCGTGGCGCTTGCTCATCTTGTTGTGCGCATCGCGCATGACGGGCGAGCAGTGGACGTACTTGGGCACGTTCCAGCCAAAGCCCTCGTACAAGAGGTTATACTTCGGGGAGCTTGACAGATACTCCGAGCCGCGCACGACGTGGGTTATGCCCATGAGGTGGTCGTCGACGACATTTGCGAAGTTATACGTCGGAAGTCCGTCGCGCTTTATGAGCACCTGGTCGTCCAGGGTCGAATTTTCAACGCATATATCGCCGAATATCTCGTCATGGAAGGTGGTCGTGCCGCCGTCGGGTATCCTCTGGCGCACAACGAAGGGCTCGCCTGCCTCGGCGCGGCGGTCGCTTTCCTCGCGGCTCATGCTGCGGCAGGGGTCGACGGTCTTTTCAAAGCCCTCTGTGTCCTCCTGCTTTTCGCAGAAGCAGCGGTAGGCGTGACCCTTGTCCATGAGAATTTCGGCATATTTTCCGTAAAGGCCGCGCCGCTCGGTCTGCACATAGGGGCCGACGGGGCCGCCGACATCGGGGCCTTCGTCGTGGTCAAGGCCGCACTCGGCCATCGTGCGGTAAATGACATCCACCGCGCCCTCGACGTAGCGCTCCTGATCGGTGTCCTCTATGCGGAGGATGAACTTGCCTCCGTTGTGCCGCGCGATCAGCCATGTATACAGCGCCGTGCGCAGATTTCCGACGTGCATATAGCCCGTGGGGCTGGGCGCAAATCTCGTGCGCACTCCGCCGACGGGGATGGCCGCCTCGGCCTGCTCGTACCATTTCATATCCATAGTTTTTTCCTCCAATATGAGTATGATAACAGTGTAATTTGTATTTTAGCAGTTGTCAAGTGACAGTTAAAATGGTACAATGCTAATTTAGATAATTATCCGCATTCGCACTGCCGCACCTGCGGATACAGTGATTGCTGTCGCCCGACCGGAAGCTACCGACAAGCTTTGTAGGGGCGAGGCTTGACCGGCACGAAAGGTCGAATCTTGCTTTGCACTAATTTAGAGCACAATGAGCCTTCCCCTCGAGGGGAAGGTGTCGGCGGTAGCCGACGGATGAGGTGGATTATATCTGCGGCGTTAGCCGCCACCTTGTTATTTGGCTCCCCTGTGCAAGGGCAAAACCATGACATTCAACGTATATTTTGCACTATATTAGAACAATAAGGCTGGTATCAATAATGATGCGCTACGCGCGATTTGATCCACCTCATCCGTCAGCCGTTCGGCTGACACCTTCCCCTCAAGGGGAAGGCTTTTTCAAACCGTACCAACACTGCACATAATCTTTTTGCGTCAGCACGGTTACGATGGCACGGGTATAATTCAGCTGCCTCGCACTACGTTAGTGCGTGCAAAACGCAACATGCGGAACGGGTAAACCCGTTCCCTACAAGGGCTGGTGGTAGTCTCCGGTCGGGCGACAAAGATTACTGCTTGCATAATTTAAATGCGATACGCCCGCCACGGCGAGTGGCCAACTGTCAATTAACGCGGCAGATTTCCGGTTTCGTCGGTATCCTCGACACCGGGTGACCGCAAAAAATGTATAAGCACACTCTAAATTCGCCTTTGAAAAAGGAGATATATCAATATGGAAAACGAGATCAAGAAAAAGATAATGCTGTCGGGCATCCAGCCCTCGGGCGACCTGCACCTTGGCAACTACCTGGGCGCCGTGAAAAACTGGGGCGAGCGTGCCGACGAATTTGACTGCTATTACTTCATGGCCGACCTGCACACGCTCACGGTGCGTCAGAACCCCGCGGAGCTGCGCCGCCGCAGCCTCGAGCAGCTTGCGCAGTACATCGCCTGCGGCATTGACCCGGAGCGCAACGTTCTGTTTTTGCAGAGCCACGTTCACGAGCACGCGGAGCTCGGCTGGATTCTCAATTGCTACACCATGTTCGGCGAGCTCAGCCGCATGACGCAGTTCAAGGATAAGTGCGCGAAAAACGCCGACAACATAAACGGCGGCCTGTTCACCTACCCCAGCCTCATGGCGGCCGACATCCTGCTGTATCAGGCGGACTTCGTCCCCGTCGGCGAGGACCAGCGCCAGCACTGCGAGCTTACGCGCGATATCGCCATCCGCTTCAACAACATCTACGGCGACGTGTTCAAGGTCCCCGAGGCGTACATCCCCAAGGCCGGCGCGCGCGTCATGGGTCTTGGCAACCCCTCCTCGAAGATGAGCAAATCCGACCCCAACGGCTGCGTGTTCCTCATGGAAAAGCCCGAGGATATCGCCCGTAAATTCAAGCGCGCCGTCACCGACTCCGACACGGAAAACTGCGTGCGCTTCGACGTTGAAAATAAGCCCGGCGTGTCAAACCTCATGAACATCTACTCTGCCGTCACCGGCAAGAGCTTTGAGGAGATAGAGCGCGAATTTTCCGGCTGCGGCTACGGCGTATTCAAGCCCGCCGTCGGCGATGCAGTCATCGAAACGCTGCGCCCGATCCGCGAGGAGGCGACGCGCCTGCTCAACGACAAAGCCTACCTCACCGAGGTGTACACCGAGGGCGCGAAGAAGGCAAGCTTCATCGCCCGCAAGACCCTGCGCAAGGTCTATAAGAAGGTAGGCCTCGTCGAGAAACCGTTTTAAACTTTAAATTTCTTTCGGAGAGATTAGATAGATGATAGATCTCAGTTTTGACGCATGGAAGAGCCTGCTGCTGGCGCTCATTGTCGCGTTCGTCATATCCTTTGCCGTGACACCGGTGGTCAGCTCCTTCGCCAAAAAGGTCGGCGCGATCGACATCCCCGATAAAAAACGCCACATCCACAGCCACCCCATACCCCGCATGGGCGGCCTTGCGATATTCATAGGCTTCCTGCTGTCGGTGCTGCTGTTTGCAAACATAACGCCCCAGGTCAGGGGCATACTCCTGGGCGCGATACTCATCGTCGTCGTCGGCGCTATCGACGACGTGATGAATCTCAACGCCTGGCTGAAGTTCTGCATCCAGATCGTAGCGGCGGTCATCGCGGTCTTGTCCGGCGTTATCATTAACGTCGTCTCAAACCCCCTGATGATAACAAGCAGCCAGGCCGTCACGATAGGCATCCTCGCCGTTCCCGTGACGATTTTGTGGATAGTCGGCGTGACAAACTCCGTCAACCTCATCGACGGCCTTGACGGACTTGCCTGCGGCGTGTCGGCCATCGCCTCGCTGTCGATGCTCGTCGTCTCGCTTCTCGTGTCGGACGCGAACATCAATGTCGCGGTCATCCTCGCCGCGCTCGTCGGCGGCTGTCTCGGCTTTATCCCGTATAACCTAAACCCCGCGAAGATATTCATGGGCGACACGGGCGCGCTGATGCTCGGCTACATCATGGCGACGGTCTCGGTCATCGGCATGTTCAAGTTCTACGCCATCGTGACCTTCGTCCTGCCGGTGCTGGCGCTGGCCGTTCCGCTGTCGGACACGATTTTTGCCTTCACCCGCCGCATCCTGCACGGGCAGAGCCCCTTCCATGCCGACAGAGGACATTTCCACCACAAGCTGCTGGACATGGGGCTTAATCAGAAGCAGGCGGTCGCGGTGCTGTACGCGGTGTCGGCCATCCTCGGCCTTGCGGCAGTGCTGCTGACGTCGACGGGCATCATCCGCATCGTCGTCGCGGTCATCGCCTTCGTCATCGCCGTGTGCGTGTGGCTGTTCGTGTTCCGCAACAATAACAATATCCATCCGCTGCCCCACGAGGCACAGGAGGAAAAGAGCGAAAATGAGCAAGATTAAAGTAATGTCCGTTTTCGGCACCCGGCCGGAGGCGATAAAAATGGCTCCGCTTGCGCTGGAGCTTCAAAAGCGTGAGGGGATAGAAAGCCTCATCTGCGTGACCGCGCAGCATCGCGAGATGCTCGATTCGGTCATGAGTTGCTTTGGCCTTTCCGCCGACGCAGACCTCAACATCATGGGCAAAAATCAGACCCTCACCGACGTCACGACCCGTGCGCTCAAGGGCCTGGAGGACTGCTTCAAGGAGCATCAGCCCGACCTCGTCCTCGTCCATGGCGACACGAGCACGACCTTTTCCGCCGCCCTCGCCGCGTTCTACGCGAAGATACCGGTCGGACATGTCGAGGCCGGTCTGCGCACCTATGACCGCTACAGTCCCTTCCCCGAGGAGATGAACCGCTGTCTCGTCGGCCGCCTTGCGACGCTGCACTTTGCGCCCACGTCGAAGAATGCGGAAAACCTGCGCGCCGAGGCCGTCACGGGCGATATTTTCGTCACCGGCAACACCGTCATCGACGCGATGAAGTACACCGTCGGCGACGGCGGCTTTGCCTCAAGCGAGCTCAAGGCTGTCGACTTTTCAAAGCGCGTCATCACCATGACCTGCCACCGCCGCGAAAACTACGGCGAGCCGATGAAGAACATATTCTCCGCCGTGCGCGAGCTTGCACTGCGCCATCCGGAGATCGAGATAGTCTACCCCGTGCATCTGTCGCCGGTCGTGCGCGGTGCGGCGGCCGAGCATTTGGCGTCACTTCCGAATGTTCACCTCATCGAGCCGCTTGACGCGATGGACATGCACAGGCTCATGAGCGCGAGCTTCTTCGTCATGACCGACTCCGGCGGCATCCAGGAGGAGGCCCCGTCGCTGGGTAAGCCCGTCCTCGTGCTTCGCCGCGAGACCGAGCGTCCCGAGGCCGTCGCCGCGGGCACGGTCAAGCTCACCGGCGTCGAGCGGGAGGATATCATCCGCGATGCCGAGGAGCTGCTTCTCGGCGGCGAGACCTACCAGCGCATGGCCCGCGCCGTCAACCCATATGGCGACGGTCAGGCCTGCCGCCGCATCGCCGACGCCATCGAGTTCGCCTTCCACCTCCGCCCCACCCCTCCCGATTCTTTTTAAAGGCGAATTGACGCAACTACGGATACGCATATTGCCGTGTCCCGGTTCGAGAGTGCGCAGGAAACCATAGCACTGGTCTATGGACGCAAGTGCGTAGCAGGGCTTTTGCGGTGTCCCGGCTGCTGCCGCAGGGGCGCGCCGCATCCAAATCGTGCGGATACGTTTTTTGCGGTAGCCCGGTTCGAGGGCGCGCAGGAAACCGGTACGCCGGCTGCAATAATTGACAGCTTATAGTTGACAGTGGACAGTTCGCGTGGCTGCTGCCGCGTGAC
>CAZWJM010000063.1:0-7726 GCA_964634435.1 uncultured Oscillospiraceae bacterium
ACGTTACGCGGCCAGGGTTATGGTTTCGTCGGCAGCTTCCGGTCGGGACACTGCAATAGACGTATCGGCAGGTGCGTCAAGGCGCTATTAAAAAAGCGGATTGCCCGCCACGGTGAGTGGCGCGGCCATGAACTCGTCGCCGGTCCGGTGGGGTGTGCAGGCGCCGGCGGACAGCTCTGTTACGCGGGCGAAGAAGTCCTCGGCCTTTGCCTCGGGCAGCAGCAGCCGAAGCGTTACATCCGCGCCGTATTCCACGTCCTGCACGACGCCGTCGTGCGCGACGCACTCAAGCTTCATGCGCTCAAGCAGCGAGTAGGGCGCCGTAAGCTCGGCCTTGACCCAGCGGCGCACGGCCGCGATGCCGGCCGCAGTGAGCGCATCCTTGGCGCTTTTCGTGTAGGCACGCAGAAGTCCGCCCGTGCCGAGCAGCACGCCGCCGAAGTAGCGCGTGACGACACACACGACGTTTTCGATGCCCTCGCGCTTAAACACCTCGAGCATTGGAAGCCCGGCCGTGCCCTGCGGCTCGCCATCGTCGGAGTAGCGCACTGCGCCGCCGCGGATGATATAGCACCAACAGTTATGCCGCGCGTCGTAGTGCTTCTTCTTCATCTCGTTTATGAATTCGCGCGCTGCATCCTCGGTCTCGACAAAGCGGACATGGCCGAGAAAGCTCGAGCGCTTTTCGACAAATTCAGCCTCGCCGTCTCCGGCGGGTATGAAGTATTCGCTCAATCCTCCCAGTCCTCCTTGGGCTCAACATAGCCGGGTATATAGCGCTTGACGCGGCCGAACAGCTCCGGCGTGACGGTGACCTCGGCCTCGATGCCGGTGTCGGTGTAATCCATGCGATGCACGGCCGCCTCGCGGCTGAGAAGGTCGACAAGCCCCGCGTCGGAATAGGGTATGCTGAGCAAAACGTGCTTATTCCCGCGGTCGAGAAGCTCGGACAGACAGCGCACAAGCTCCTGCACGCCCTCGCCGCTTTTGGCAGACAGGCACACGACATCCTCGCCGTGCGGCAGGATGCCGGCGTAGGCGTCACACTTGTTGAAAACGCGGATGCACGGGGTCTGCTCCGCGCCGAGCTGACGTATGAGCTCATCGACAACGCGCGCCTGCTCCTCCCAGTCGGGGTTGGAGATATCGATAACATGCAGCAGCACGTCCGCGTAGCTGAGCTCTTCAAGCGTCGCCTTGAACGCCTCGACCAGGTGGTGCGGAAGCTTGCGGATAAAGCCGACGGTGTCGGACACGAGGACGTCGGTCATGTCGTTAATGCGCAGCTTGCGCGTCGTGGTGTCAAGTGTGTCAAACAGGCGGTCGTTTGCAGGGATGCCGGCGTCGGTAAGGCAATTTAGAAGCGTGGACTTTCCGGCGTTCGTGTAGCCTACGAGGGCGACGACGGGCATGTCGTTTTTCTCGCGCTGGCGGCGCTGGGTCGAACGCACCTTGCGCACGGCGGCCAGCTCCTCCTCGAGCTTTTGAATTTTGCGGCGGATGTGGCGGCGGTCGGTCTCAAGCTGAGTTTCGCCGGGGCCGCGCGTTCCGATGGGCGACGAGCCGCCGGAGGCCGTCTGGCGCACGAGGTGCGTCCACATACCGGTCAGGCGCGGCAGAAGGTACTTGTACTGCGCAAGCTCGACCTGCAGCTGACCCTCGCGCGTCTGTGCGCGCTGGGCAAAGATATCGAGGATAAGTCCCGAGCGGTCGAGCACCTTCACGCCCAGTTCCTCGCCGAGCACGCGCATCTGCGAGGGCGACAGCTCGTTATCGAACACAGCAAGGTCGCAGTCGTTCATATCGATAAACGCCTTGAGCTCGGCCACCTTACCGTCGCCGATGAAGCTGCGCGGATCCGGGGTCGGGCGGTTTTGGATCATCATTCCGACGGCCTCGCCGCCGGCAGTTTCGACGAGCGCGGCAAGCTCCTGCATGGAGACCTCGGTCGAGCGCTCCTTGGCGTCCATGGACGCGGCGGACAGACCCGCGAGCACCGCGCGTTCGATTTTCACATCAATGTTTTCTATGGTTATCAGTCCTTTGACAGAAGTTAGGCGATTAACACCATTGTTTTTGCCGGCCTTTGTAGGGGCGGGGCTTGCCCCGCCCGCTGTTATTGTTTGCAGCGCAGCCTCCGGTCGGGCAACCACAGTATGCGTATCGGCAGGTGCGTAAAGGCGCTTTGAAAAATCACTTTTTCCAGGTGTCGGGGGCGAATAGGATGAGCATGGGGAATATCTCAAGCCTGCCGAGGAACATATCGAAGCACAAAACGGCCTTGCTGAATATGTTAAGGCTCTCGGCGCCGACGGTGAAGGTGTTCGAGTCGATGCCGTAGCCGACGTTGCCGAGGCTGGATATCGCCGCGAGCATGCCGTCGCCAATGCTCAGCCCGTCTATCGACAATACGACCGCCGTGAGCATGACGGCCATGATGTAGGCGATGGCAAAGCTCGTTGTGGACGACACGGTGTCCTCATCGACGATCTCACCGTCAAGATGGATAAGATGCACGGAGTTTGGCGTGACCGTGCGGGCAATGGCGCGGTAAGTGCTCTTGCACAGTATCATCACGCGCGAAAGCTTCATGCCGCCGCCGGTAGAGCCGGACATGGGGCCTGTTATCATGAGCACGGTCAGCAACGCCCACACAAACGGCGACCAGAAGCTTGCGTCGATGGAGACGTAGCAGGTCGTGCTGATTATCGACATGACCTGGAACAGCGTGTGGTGCACGCCCTCGCCGAGGGAGGCAAACTTCGATGCCGTGTCGATACCCATGAGGCAGGCAACGCCCAGCACGACGATGACAAATACCCTGAGCTCGCGGCTGCGGCGTATGCGCAGAAATTCGCGCGCGAGCACGCAGTAGAAAAGCGCAAAGCTCATGCTGCACAGCGTCATGAATATGAGCGTTATGTTCTGCGCGTAAGCGCCGTAGGAGGCCATACTGTCGTTCCTTATGGAAAAGCCGCCGGTGGAAACGGTGCTCAGCGAGATGTTAACAGAGTCAAACAGCGGTATGCCGCCGAGACACAGCAGGATTATCTGCGCGACGGTCATGACGATGTATATCTCATACAAAAGCTTTGCCGACTGCTGCATCCTGGGCACGAGCTTTGCCGCCATAGGCCCGGGAAACTCCGCCCTTAGCAGGAACACAGAGCCGCGCTCGCGCGCAACGGGTGCGATGGCCAGCAAAAACACCAGCACGCCCATGCCGCCTATCCAGTTTGTTATGCTGCGCCACAGCAGTATCGCCCGGGGCGCGGCTTCAACATCCTCGATAAGCGTAGCGCCTGTCGTCGAAAAGCCGGAAACAGTCTCAAACACGGCGTTTGAAATACTGGGTATGACGCCGCTGGCATAGAAGGGTATGGCGCCGAAAATGGATATGATTATCCACGAGAGCGCAACGGTCACAAAGCCCTCGCGCGCACCGAGCCTGTCGCCGCGGCTTTTTATAAGCCAGCACGGCAGACCCACGACGAGCACGACGGCGATAGCGACCGAAAATCCCAAAAGCGTTTTGGTGTCCCCATCGGCGGCGGCAAGCACGAACGAGGGGACCATAAACGCCGCTTCTATGCATAGGATTACACCTATGGTTTTTCTGATCCTGTTAAAATTCATAGCACTTATTTTATGCGAAGATATCGTTTAGGTCGAGTATCTCGCGGCCGGCGGTGGTGACGATGACGACGGTGTCGCCCGCCGAGAGCGTATCCTGGCCGCCGGGGATTATTATTTTGCCCATGTGGTTTATGCACACGATGAGGATGCCGGGCTTGAGCTGCAGGTCGACGAGCTTTTCGTGCAGATGCTCCGTTGCCTCCGTCACGGCAAACTCCAGCGCCTCCGCGCTGCCGTCGGCAAGCTTGTGTATCGTCAAAACAGCGCTGCCGCCGGTGTTCTCCATCGCGCGGACATAGCGGATGATCGCATGTGTACTCAGGCTCTTCGGGCTGATGAGGCTGTCTGCGCCGCGGTCGCCCAAAATTTCGCCGTATTCCATGCGGTTTATCTTCGTAAGAAGCTGAGGCACGCCCATTTTGCGGGCAAACATGCCGATGATGATGTTCTCCTCGTCCATATTCGTCAGCGGCAGAACGGCATCCATGCGGGCAATGTTGTGCGTGCGCAAAACCGCCTGACTTGAGCCGTCGGAGCATATGACGTTCACCTCGGGGTACATTTCGGCAAAGGCCGCACAGCGCTGGCGGTCTATCTCAATAAGCTTAATGCTCGTTCCGGTTTTTATGAGCATCGGCGCAAGGTATTCGGCTATCCTGCCGCCGCCGACGATGAGGACGTTTTTGCTCTTTTTGCTGCGCAGGTGCAATTCGTGAGTAAGCTCAACGAGCGACGCTGCGGGAGCGGTGACGTATATCTTGTCGCCCTTACTGAGCACAAAGCTGCCGTCGGGGATGAACACGCGCTCATCGCGTATAACGGCGCAGATAAGCACATGCACGCGGATCTTCTTGCGCAGGTCTGCAAGGCGAAGCCCGTCGAGGGGGTTGCCCTTGTCGATGAAAAGCTCAACTATCTCGGCCTTTCCCTCGGCAAAGGTGTCGCGCTTAATAAACGCCGGTATCTGCAAAAGCCTGTATATCTCCTTGGCCGCGAGCATCTCGGGGTTAATGGTCATCGACAGGCCGAGCTCGGACTTGAGCACATACAAAAGGTCTGCGTATTCGCGGTTGCGCACGCGGGCGATGGTGTTCTTGCAGCCGAGCTTGCGCGCTACCAAGCAGGCAAGCATGTTGAGCTCGTCCTTTGCCGTGACCGCTATCAGCAGGTCGCTCTCGTCGACATTTGCCTCGCGCTGCATCTCGACCGTCGCGCCGTTTCCGCACAGCGACAGGACATCCAGCGTGTCCGACAGCATCTTGACCTTCTCCTTGGATATATCGACGATGGTTATGTCATGATCCTCGTTTGCCAGCTCGGCAGCAAGGGAATATCCTATTTTGCCTGCGCCGACTATTACGATCTTCATTGCATTTTTCCTCTCAAATCAATAATTGAACACATACACAGTAATATTAGCACATTTTTTATACAGTATCAATACCGCGGCGCACCCAGTCGACGGTATAATCGGCAAAACGGCGCGTGGCGGGGCTGTTTTTGCTCGTCTCGGTTATCGCAAGGCCGATAAAGCGCTTTGACGGCGGCACAAGCTCTTTTACGACAACGTCGTCGTGCCTGCCCTTTAAAAGCAGCTCCGGCATTATCGATATGCCCAGCCCCTTTTCGACCATCGCGATTATCGCGTAGTCGTCCTTGGTGGAAAAGCGGATGTTCGGCTTGACTCCCGCGGCGGCAAGGGCGCGGTTTGCGTCGTGGTTTGATTCCTCCAGCAGCGTTATGAATGCCTCCGTTTCGCACTCGACCAGCGGGAACTTGGGGTAAGACTCAAACTTATGCCCGCGCGGAAGTATGGCCAAAAGCCTGTCCTCCATAAGCGGGATGCACTCGCACCTGAGGTCGTTCGGCACGTTAACGAAGCCGAGGTCGACGCTGCCCTCGATAAGCCAGTTTTCGACGTCGTAGTAGTCGCCGTTTAGAAGCTTAATGTCGACATTCGGATAGTCGCGCTGAAACTCCTTTATAACGCCCGGCAGCCAGTGGACGGCGACGGAGGTGAACGCGCCTATGCGCACCGTGCCCGAATCGAGCCCGCGTATGGCCGAGGCCGTCTGCCGGAGCTGCTCGGCGTAGTTGAGCATACCGCGAATAGGCTGCATTATCCGCTCACCGTCGCCAGTGAGCTTAACGCCCGCGCGAGAGCGCGTGAGCACCGCAAAGCCAAGCTCCGCCTCCAAATTATTAATGGTATGGCTGACTGCCGACTGCGTGCAGCCTAGCACCTCTGCGGCTTTCGTTAAGCTCCCAAGCTCCACGACCTTGGCCAGTGTTTCGTACTTTGAAAGGCTCATATTGTCCTCCGGAAAATAGACACATGAATTTTATTCATGTTAATATGAAAAATATTAAACGCAATAATAATATACACCGATTTTCGCAAAAATCAAGGTCTATCGCGTTTTTTCCGCCTTGCAAAGCGATTTTCACGCGGCTATAATTCAAGCATCGCAAAGAAATGGAGAGAAAAAGCATGTCAAGCAACATCGTATTTATACTTATCGCCATAGTGATCTACCTCGTGGGAATGATAGCTATCGGCATTTATTATTCCAAGGGTCAGTCCGACGCGCACGAGTTCTATCTCGGCGGCAGAAAGCTCGGCCCCATCGTAACTGCACTTTCGACAGAAGCCTCGGACATGAGCGCATGGCTGCTCATGGGCGTTCCCGGCCTTGCGTTTTTCTACGGCATCGCCGAGGCGAGCTGGACGGCGATCGGCCTTGCACTGGGCACATACCTCAACTGGCTGTTCGTCGCAAAGCCCCTGCGCCGCTACTCCGTGCGCCTGAACGCGATAACTCTGCCGGAATTCATCGCAAAGCGCTTCCGCGATAACACCAGGATCATCGAAGGCCTGGGCGCACTGATGATAATCGTCTTCTACGTCCCCTACACGGCCTCCGGCTTTGCCGCCTGCGGCAAGCTGTTCGGCACGCTGTTCGGCTTCCCCTACGTACCCGCGATGATAGTCAGCGCCATCGTCATCGTTGCCTACACCGCCGGCGGCGGCTTCAAGGCAGCATCCGTCACGAGCCTTGTGCAGAGCCTTATCATGATCTTCGCACTGGCAGTCGTGCTCATTTTCGGCATCCACTCGGCCGGCGGCTGGGATCAGGTCGTTGCAAACGCCAAGGCCATCCCCGGCTACCTCAGCCTCACCGCACAGACCAGCATCCAGAACACAGCGGCAGAAGAATTCGGCACGCTGAAGATCATATCCACCCTCTGCTGGGCGCTCGGCTACTTCGGCATGCCCCACGTCATCCTGCACTTCATGGCAATTGAGGACGAGAATAAGCTCAAGCTCAGCCGCCGCGTTGCGACTGTCTGGGTCGTCCTGTCCCTGGCCATTGCAGTGTTCGTCGGCGTTGTCGGCTACTCGATGGCAAAGGCAGAGCTCGTCACCATGTTCGGCGACTCCTCCTCGGCTGAGTCCCTGATCGTTTCCATCGCGGCAGTCATGTCCGAGTACGGCGTGGTATTCGCGCTGCTGGCAGGCGTCATCCTCGCCGGCATCCTCGCGGCCACCATGTCCACGGCTGACGTTCAGCTGCTTGCCGCAGCTTCCGCCATCGCGCAGAACATCATCGGCGGCGTCTTCGGCGTAAACCTCAGCGACAAGAAGGGCATGATCGTTGCCCGCGTGACCGTCGTCTGCGTTGCCATCTGCGGTGTTCTGTTCGCCCTTGACCCCAACAGCTCTGTCTTCCGTATCGTATCCTTCGCGTGGGCGGGCTTCGGCGCGACCTTCGGCCCCGTCGTCCTGTTCTCGCTGTTCTGGAAGCGCTGCAACAAGTGGGGCGCAATAGCAGGCATGTTCTCCGGCGCTGCAATGGTCTTCATCTGGAAGTACGCCATCGCACCCATGGGCGGCGTTTGGGCCATCTACGAGCTGATGCCCGCGTTCCTCATCTCCTGCCTGTTCATCATCGTCGTCTCCCTCCTCACCAAGGCTCCCGAGCAGGAGATCCTCGACGACTTCGACGCAGTCAAGAATATGTGAGTTATCAATTTAAAAGCTCCCGTCCACGGACGGGAGCTTTTTTTATGGCTTGCAAATTGGCTGTGC
>CAZWJM010000064.1:0-7603 GCA_964634435.1 uncultured Oscillospiraceae bacterium
CTTTTAATAGGTTTAAGCGACAAATAAGCGACAAAATTTAGCCGTCCGGGAGGGCGGTTTTTATTTTGTCGCTATTTGTGTCTATTCAGTTTTCGGTGCAAACAGGGCCATTTCTACGGCCTGCATGGTCTTGACTTCATTTTCGGCAAACACATGGCTGTACACATTCAGGGTGGTGTTGGTGTTAGCATGACCCAATCTGTCCGCAATGACTTTTGCGGTCACATTGCTGTTTATCAGCAAACTGGCGTGTGTATGTCTGAGGGAATGCAGGTGTATGTCCGGCAGTCCTGTTCCGGCGATCACCTTTTTCAGCCGACTGTTCAGGTTTATGGTGTTGTAGTAGTCCCCGGACAGATTGCAGAACACAGAGCCGTTCAGGTTCGGCTTTTCGGTCTGCTCCTGCCTGTGCTGTTCCAGCAGGCCGATAATATAAGCGGGTAACACAATGCGGCGTTCGCTTTGTGCTGTTTTCGGCGTTTGCCGGATAAATGCCCCTTTTGTGCGTATCAGCGTATAGCGGACATACAGCACCCCAGTATTCAGGTCTATATCATCCCAATGCAGGGCGGCACATTCGCCGGGACGCAGACCTGTTGCCAACATAAGGTTGCAGAATACTTCAAACTGGAAATCGCCGTAATCATGGAGGGCCTGCAAAAACACACGGCTTTGTTCTTCATTCAAATATGTGGCGGGAGCCGTATCGTTTTTGGGCGGCGTAGCCAGGGTGCAGGGGTTCCGGCGCATGATCTCCTTTTTGACCGCCGCCGTAAAGATGGCAGACAGGTTCAGCTTGATTTTGTTGACCGTGGAGCCGGACAGACCCTTTTTCTCTGATACATCGTCAAATGCCTTTTCCAGCGGCAAGCCCAGAACGGTAGATATTTTTTCTGCGTTTTCCTTGCGGATGGTATCGCCACGAAGCGCAAAATATACAATGGATTTGCTGATTCCGGCTTTTTGTGCTAATTCGTAACGCTTGACACCGTCAAGCAGCGCAGGGTCTTTGATACGAAAATGGGTTTCCAGATTGCCGTTTTTCTGCAATTCCGTGAAAATGCTGTCCAGCATGGCGGGGGTGATATTTTTCAATTTCTCCCGACCCAGGCGGGGCATGATATGGTTATTGATATCCGACTGATAATTTATCAAAATGTTGGGTTTCAGTACAGACGGCGCAACGCTTGTATAATACCACTGAGCCAATTCTTCAAATGTTTTGTTTTCATCCAGGGCTACATAGCCCCGGATTTTTTCTTCCCATACCGCCGCATACTGCCTTGCCAGTTTTTCTGCCTTACCTGCTGTTACGCCGTCGGGTGGGCGAAATGTAGTGGTTTTCTTGACCTGTTTCCCCGTTTGGTCATAGCCCATGTAGGCGGTGATCGTAAAGGTTTCCCCTCGTTTTCGGATGCTTGCCATTATTCTGCACCCCCATCGCTGCCAAAGGAACGCCGGAAGAAATCCAGCAAAAAGTCCTGCATGGCTTTTGCGGCTTTCCATTCGCAGTATTCCATATATTCCTCTGTTGCCCCTTGCTTTTCTTCTTCCCAGTACGCCGCCATTTCCAGGGCCTTGTAGAAGTCCTTTTCGGCAAGCAGGCTGTCCAGCATGGAAAGCATTGCCGGAGTATCTTCAAAATACCCGTCTTTGACCAATTTCAGATTTGCAACGGTATTCGGAGAAAAACCCAGCATTTCATACACAGGGATATTTTCAATGACCGTTCCGGTCAGCAGGTAATCCACCGTTACACCATAGTATTCTGCGATTTTCAGCAGCTTGTCCCCGTTGGGCTGTGTTTCTCCGGAACAATACTGTGCAAGGCTTTGGGGGCGAATTTTCACGAACTCCGCAAGTTGTTTTTGCGTTGTGCCGTTCCGCTCCATGAGCATACGAAGCGTAGAAGCGAAATGCGCATCATAGCGGTCACTCACGGAGTAAACATATTTTTCTGTTTTGCTCATTGTATTTCACCTCTTAAAATGCGGTTTTGCTGAACATCGCTAAATGATATCAGGAAAACTTGACTTGTGCGGTTTGATTGCTATAATAACAGTATACACAGGAAAAGCGTATTTGTCAATCGCAAAGCACAGGAAAAACGAAATTATTTGAAAGGAGAGCGCAACCGTGGAAAAGACAGCCTTGACCATTAAAGAAACAGCAAAAGCATATCTGTTCCCGGAATTTGCCATCAGAACCCTTGTGAAACGCGGGGCGTTCCCCGTGGTACAGGTGGGAAACCGCTGTTACATTGTCCGCAGCGTTTTTGAAGATTACCTAAAGACAGGAGGCGCAAAGTATGAGCCAGCACACCATCACTATTCAGTATAGCAGTGTCCGGGGAAACAACAAGAATACCAGCTATCCGTTTCGCAGGAAAATCAGCACCCCGGAAGAATTGGCAGAAATCGCCGCATTTGACCATGTGTGCGCCGTTTATGCGGACGGTAAAAACACCAGGGGACGCATGGTTTGGGGCTACCGCAGCAAGAAAACCTTTGAAGAAGCGGACTGTATTCCCGAAGACTGCGACAATGCCAGGTCTGACCCGCTGGCTCCGGACATTCCCCCAGAACAGTGGAAAACCCCGGCAGATGTCCGGGCGGCGTTCCCGGATGTCCCGTTCTTTGTAGTGTATTCCCGCAATCACATGAAACCAAAGAACGGAAAACCTGCCCGTCCAAAATTCCACACCTACTTTGTGACCCGGAAAATCACAAGCGTGGCGATGCTGGAAAAGCTGAAAAAGCGGACACAGGAGCATTTCCCTGCTTTTGACAAAGAAGCGCAGGATGCTGCCCGGTTCCTGTTCGGCGTGGAGAATCCCCAGGTGGAATATTATGACGGAAACACACCACTGGATGTGTTTCTGGAAAAGCTGGATACATTGCCCGACCAAATCCCGGAGGGGCAGCGCAACGGAACCATTTCCCGCTATGCCGCACGGATATTCAAGCGGTACGGCGATACTCCCGAAGTGGAACGCATCATCTACGAAGCCAACGAAACCCGCTGTGTGCCGCCTATGGAGGACAGCGAAATGCAGGGCATTTTGACAAGTGCCAGGGGGTATTTTCATAACACCATTGAAAAAGCACCGGATTATATCGCCCCGGACGAATACGCCGCAATGGATTTTGTGGATATGGGCAAGAAAATACCCGTCACCAGTGAGGACATAAAGGCAATTTTAGAGCAGATGAACATTTCGGTTCGTTTGAATGTGCTGTCCGGCATGGTGGAGATCGACGGGATGCCCCGGCAATATTCCAAAGCCAATGCCGCAAATGTTCTCCCGGTACTACTGTCCGACTACATGAAAAAGCGCAACATGAAATGCACCCGGCAGAGTTTGGACGATTGCCTGGTGCTGATTGAGGACGAAAACCGGTTTAATCCCATTGCGGATATGCTGGATACTGTCAAGCATGACGGTGTTGACCGTATCACCGAACTGGAAGAAATCATCGGGATTTCCGAAGATGAAACCGCCTGCCTTTACCTGACCAAATGGCTGCACCAATCTGTTGCCCTGGCGTTGAACGACGAAGCAGACCCCTACAGTGGGGACGGTGTCCTGGTTATCCAAAATCCCCAGGGTGCAGGAAAAACGTTGCTATTCTCCAAATTGGCAATGCATTCCGACTGGTTCGCCGAGGGCACCAGCATTGATACCGACAAAAAAGACAGCGTGATCCAGGCTACGGGATGCTGGATCGCCGAACTGGGCGAACTGGACAGCACCCTGAAACGGGAACAGTCTGCCCTGAAAGCATTTATCACTTCCCGCACAGACACCTACCGTCAGCCCTATGCCCGTGTTGCTACAAAAAAGCCCCGGCGTACCAGCTTTTGCGCCACGGTCAATCCGTCCGAATTTCTGAATGACGAAACAGGCAGCCGCCGTTGGTGGGTAATTTCTCCCCGGCGCATTGACGTTGACCGGCTGAAAGCCTTGCCCCGGGAATGGGTGCAGCAATTATGGGCGCAGGTATACGCACAGCATTATTTACCCAACCCACAGGGATTCCGTCTGACTGAGGAAGAACGCAAGCGGCTGACCGCTGACAATGAGCGGTACAGCAAACCATTACCGGGATAATCCGAAATCATGGACAAATTGGAATGGAGCAGCCCGGCCAAACATTGGAAGTGGTACAAGGTCACACAGGTTCGGGATTTTCTGAATCTAAAGCCCCTGACAACCGCACAGGTGGGACGGGCATTGACAAGGATTTCGACCCGTGACGAACGGGTACAGACCAAAGCACCGGGCAACGTCAAGCAATACCTATTGCCGCCCCTATGCCGGGGAGCCGGATATTACCACAGTGTCGAGGATTTTGTCCCGCCACTGTCAGAGGACACCGACCTGAGCGCATGAAAATGTTAGGGCAGTTAGGGCAACTTTCCATAAAGCGGAAAAAATTAAATGAAGTAATGGCCCACTATACCATTAGGAAGGAAAGACAAAGATAGAGAAATTACCCTAACTGCCCTAACAGCACCCCCCGGTGCAGGGTGCAGTTGGGGGCTATTGGGAAACGGTGCAGGGGGTAACTTTGCCCCCGCAAAGAAAAAAATAATTTTAGAGAGGAGAAAAAACACATGGGACTTTTTACAAACTTGTTCCGGCAGAAACCCAGAGAACAGGCTGTCATTGAAATCAACAATACATTTTCCGGTTTCAGTGGAACCGCCTACAGCAACGCAACATTCCGGGCAGCTGTGGATGCAATCAGCCGCCACACCGCAAAACTACAGGCCCACAGTACAAATACTGAGCTGGAAACGCTGCTGAACAACGCCCCCAATGCCTATATGTCCGGTTATGACCTGCTGTATAAAGCGGCAGCGGCATACTTCACGAACAACAATACGTTCCTGCTATTGTGCAGGGATGATTCGGGGCGCATCACCGCCGTATACCCCATTATGCCCCAGTCTGTGGAATTCTGCCCCGGTGGTGACGGCGCATTGTATCTGAACTGCCTGTTCCAGGACGGCAGACAGGTGACATTCCCTTATGGGGATATTATCCACTTGCGCCGCCACTTCCTAACAAACGAACTGTTGGGTGACACCAACGCCCCGCTGTTCCCCCTGCTGGACACCGCCGAAACCCTGAATCAGGGCATTGCCGCAAGCGTCAAGAACGGTACCAGCATCCGGGGCGTTCTGAAATTCACATCCCTTGTCAACCCGACCCAGGTAAAAGCAGAAAAAGAGCAATTTGTCACGGATTATTTCAATCCCGCCAATTCCGGGGGCGTAGCAGCAACCGACCAACGGTTCGATTTCGTGCCGACAAATATAACCCCCTATTCCATCCCTCAGGAGCAAATCCAAATTGTAAACGCCCAGATTTACGATTATCTGGGCGTAAACGAAAGAATCATTTCCGGCAACTACACAGAGAACGAATTCAGCGCATTTTACGAAAGTGTGGTGGAACCGTTTGCCTTGCAGTTGTCCCAGGAATTCCGGCTGAAATGCGGCTGTGAAATCACCTTTACCGCAGAACGGATGGAATTTTCAAGTTCGGCAACAAAAATCAAACTACTGCACGAAGCCGCCCCTCTGGGCCTTATGACTGTAAACGAAGCCCGGAAATTACTGGCATTACCGCCTGTTGCAGATGGAGACAGGCGTTTGCAATCCCTGAATTATGTGTCCGCTGAAAAAGCAGACGCATACCAACTTGAAGAAAGTGAGGTAGAAAACCATGCACGAAAGACAAACACGCAGCTATGAAATCCGAGCGTCAGAAAAGCCCCTGACCCTGACGGGCGTTGCCGTGGTATTCAATCAGCCCGCCGATTTGGGCGGTATGAAAGAGGTCATCGCCCCGGACGCATTGCGGGGGCTTGACCTGGATGATATTGTCCTTATCACCAATCACGACAACGGGCAGATTCCCCTTGCACGAAGCCCCAAAACCCTGTCCCTGGCTATTACAGATACCGGACTGGAAATGACAGCAGAATTGCCGGATACAGAGCAAGCGCGGGCGGTATATGCCGCTGTCAAACGGGGTGATTTGAGTCAAATGTCCTTTGCCTTTGACATTGGACAGTACACATTTAACGAGCAGAGCCAGACCCGAACCATTACCCAAATCAGCAAAATTTACGAAATCAGCATCGTAAATTATGCCGCATACACACAAACCAATGTACAGGCAAGAGCCGGAAAGGAACATGAAACCATGAATAACTTCAACCCCATCACCGCAGGCCTTGAAAAGGGCAACACCACCGCCGACACCCACAGCACCCCCGAATACCGCAGCGCATTTTTCAAGGGGCTTATGGGCAAGGAACTGACCGACAGCGAAAGCCGGGCCATGGCGGCAGCCCAGGCAGAAAAGCGGGCAGATGCCTTTAACACCCTGTCTAATTCCGCCGCAGTAGTCCCTACCACCACCCTGAACGAAGTTGTCAAGCAGTCCCGTGGCATGAACGGACTGTTCAATGAAGTACGCCTGTTTGCAGTGCCCAATAACCTGTCCGTCCCCGTAGGTACTCCCGGTGACGCAGCCGCATGGCATACCGAGGGCGAAACTGTTGACCGGAAGAACGTCACCACCGCCGCCGTGACCTTTACCGGGCGGGAGCTAATCAAGGTACTGTCCATGTCCGCCGCCGTCAAGCGTATGGATACCGCAGCCTTTGAACGTTACCTGACCGATGAACTGAAAAGCTGTGTAGCCGATGCAATCGGGGCGGCAATCGTTTCCGGCACCGGCAGCGGACAGCCCACGGGCATTTTGACTGGTGTAACCTGGAACAGCAAGAATCAGGTCAAAACCGCCACGCTGACCGCTGACAACCTGCTGAAAGCCATTGCTATGTTGCCCGCCGGATATGCTGGTGGCGCAAAATTCGCCATGTCCACCGCAACCCTGTTCGGTAGCGTTTATACCCTAAAGGACAATGACGGACGGTATTATTTCAGCGACCCCAGCACCGGCGGCGTTCACCGCCTGTTCGGGTTTGAAATCGTGCTGGACGATAACATTCCCGCCGGAACTATCCTGTTCGGCAATTTCCGCTATTACGGCGTAAACATTGCCCAGGGTATTGCAATTGAGGTTTCCAGAGAAAGCGGCTTTACCAGCGGCTTGATTGATTACCGGGCACTGTGCATTGCCGATGGAAAGCCTATTGTACCCAGCGCATTTGTCAAGGTAGAAGTAGCGGCATGAGAAAGGGGGCGGCAACGATGATCTTCACACTGGACGAAGCAAACGAAATCTTGCACCTGGATGGTGGGGACAATGATATGCAGGTTTTGGCACTAATCGAAGCGTTGCCGCCCTACCTGTGGGCAACCACGGGTTACATGGCGGACGGGGGCAATTATTCCCCCGTTGCCAAAACTGCCGCCCGGTTCTTGCTCCAACTGTGGTATTATGGTGAAAATTCCGATACCGACAAGCTGGAACGGGTCATTGACAGTTTGCTGAAAGCCCTATCCGCAGAACGGGGGTGCAAATGACACAGGCAACCTTTTATCACGGGAAAGCATGGCGCAAGCTATCCAAAGCGTTCCTTATGTCCCGCTATTACATTTGCGAACGTTGCGGAAAGCC
>CAZWJM010000065.1:0-7558 GCA_964634435.1 uncultured Oscillospiraceae bacterium
CGGAGGTTTAAATTTTTATTTATCCTGCGTTACGCGACAGATTTTCGGTTTTGTCAGCACCCCCGAACCGGAACACCGCAAAAGACGTATTAGTACACTCTACATGCGATACGCCCCTGCGGCAGCAGCCGGGACACCGCAACAAGCCCTGCACCGCGCTTGCGTCCATAGACCAGTGGTATGGTTTCCTGCGCGGCTTCGAACCGGGCAAGCGCAATAACCGTATAAGGATGGCGCTAAAGCGCCATGTAAAATGCGATATGCCCCGCCGGCGAGGCGCGTATTGGTAAGTGCGTCAAGGCGCCTCTAAAGAACTGTCGTAGAGCTCTTTTGAGGAGAAGCCGGTGTCGGCAGCGGCCTTTTTGCAGGCGGCCTTGCGCGAGAGGCCGTCGGCGCGGTATTTTTCCACGAGCGCGAGCGCGTCGTCGAGGCTGAACTCATTCTCGACCTCCGGAGCACCCTCGATGACGAGGACAAACTCGCCCTTGGGCGGCGTCGTGGCAAAGTACTCGACCGCCTCGCCAAGCGTCAGACGCAGGGTCTGCTCATGCAGCTTCGTCAGCTCGCGGCACAGCGCGATGCGCCGCTCGGCGCCGAAGGTGCTTTTCATGTCTTCCAGCGTGCGCATGAGCTTGTGCGGCGCCTCGTAAAAAATCATGGTGCGCTTCTCGCCGCGCAGCGAATCGAGGTGCTCGCGGCGGCTCTTGTTCGCGGTCGACAGGAAGCCCTCGAAGCAGAATCTGCCCGACGGCAGCGCCGACAGCGCGATGGCCGACACCAGCGCGGCCGGCCCAGGCACGACCAGCACCTCCACGCCGTTTTCCGCGCACAGCCGCACCAGCTCCTCGCCGGGGTCGGAGATCGCGGGCATGCCGGCGTCGGTCACGAGCGCGCAGGTCTCCCCCGCGAGGATGCGCTCGAGTATCTTCGCGCCTGAGGCGTACTTGTTGTGCTCAAAATAGCTCACGAGCGGCTTGCGTATGTCAAAATGGTTGAGCAGCTTCAGCGTCACGCGCGTGTCCTCCGCCGCGACAAAATCCGCGCTCTTCAGGGCCTCCAGCCCGCGCGGCGACATGTCGCCGAGGTTCCCGATCGGCGTTCCGACGAGGTACAGCTTTCCTACCATTTACATTTCCTCCCTGTGATAAATGCGTTTTATCTCCGCGCTCTCGCGCCCGTCGCGGTCGGTCAGGACCAGCGGCGGCATGATTTTTAGACCCGCGCTCCCACCGCGCCGCGCCTCAACGAGCACGAGCGACGGCTCCTTTTCCGCCGAGTGCGACACCGTGCGCAGACGCTTGGGCTCGAAGCCCGTTTCGCGCAGCAGGCACATGACGTCGGCAAGGCGCTCGGCGCGATGGACGAGGCAGAACACCCCGCCTGTCCGGCACAGGTACGCGGCAGCGCGGCACACGTCCTCCAGCGAGCACAGCAGCTCGCCGCGCGCGGCGGCGCGGTCGGCGTCGGGGCTCATTTTGCCGCTGCCGGAGCTGAAATACGGCGGGTTTGCGACGACGAGGTCGAACTGACCCGTGGCAAACAGCGTGCGGCTCTGCCGAATGTCGCCGGTGACGATATCGCAGCGGGGGCTGAGCGCGTTGAGCTCCATGTTCCGGCGTGCGGTGGCTGCCGCGTCGGGGTTTATCTCCAGCCCCGTCATGTGCAGCGCGTCCGACCGCGTCAGCAGCAGCAGCGGCAGTATGCCCGAGCCGCAGCCGAGGTCTACACCGCGCCTGCGCCGCCCGATATTCACGAAATCCGCGAGCAGCACCGAGTCCGTGCCCAGCCGGAAGTGCTCCGACTGCTCAAATCGCGGCCCATTTTCCCATAACTCCATCTTTTCATATCGCCTTTTCAACGGCGCTTTAGCGCCTTACTTATACATATATTGCGGTGTCCCGGTTCGTGGGTGCGCGGGAGACCATCGCGCTGGTCTATGTCCGCAAGTGTGGAGCAGTGTTTGTTGGGATTTACGTTGCACTAAATTAGTGCAATCGCACCCTTGTAGGGGCGGGTCTTGACCCGCCCGCTGTTGCGTCTTGCTGCGCACCAATGGGGTGCGAGGCAGCTGAATTATATCCGTGCCATCGTTACCGTGCTGACGCAAAATAGATTGTGTGCAGAGTCGGTACGGTTTGAAAAGCCTTCCCCTTGAGGTCGGTGCGTTAAGAAAATGTGCCGGTGGCACATTTTTAGCAACCGACCGCAGCGGCTATGCCGCGAGGAGGGAACTAATGTAACCGCTTCGCAGTCATCAATTTGTATTGCGATGACCCGGATGAGGTGTGATTATATCTGCGGCGTGAGCCGCCACAGCTTTATTGCCTCCCCTTGCACAGTGGAGCCAAGGGCAAAACCATCACTCATATCACATATTTTGCACTATATTAGAACAGTGAGATGGCCATCAACAATGATGCGCTAACGCGCGATTTAATCCACCTCATCCGATTCGCGTAACCGACCACATTGCCGTTATGCCGGCAGCTTCCGGTCGGGCAACAGCAACTACTGCTTGCAAGGCGTAAATGCGCTTCGCCCCTGCGGCGAGCAGCTATTGCAGGTAATCGGCGAGGGCGGCGACGGTTTTGAAGTAAGCGCCGCAGTTTGCGCGCATGAAGGCCTCGATCTCCGGAATGTCGTAGGCCCAGCCGGCGCCGGCAAAATCCACGCCGCAGCTTTTGGCCATATCGTAGCCGGGCTTGAGGTCGTCGAGCATCAGAAGCTCGCCTGGCGCAAAGCCGAAGCTGCGCATTATCTTCTCCAGCGGGTAGGGACTGGGTTTGCGCTCGTGCGCGGGCGACTCCCAGCCGAAGACCATGTCCGGCTCGGGCAGACCGTTCTCGCGCCAGTCGCGCAGGATATTTTGCGTGTACGAGTGCGACACGACGCAAAGCACGCCGCCCTCAGCCTTATGCCGATGCAGCAGCTCCCGCATGCCGTCGTAGGCCTGGGGCACGTGGTTCTGGACATACGCGTTCCAATACTGCTGCTCGTGCTCCATCTCGGCGGGGCTCATGCCGATGATATCGCGGAACAGCGCGACGACGCCGGGGTCGAAGTTGTCCTTAATATACTCATTGAGGGTGTATTTCACCTCGGGGTGGTACTGCGCCATGTACTCGACAAAGCAGGGGTAGTGCACGGTGGCGGTGCTGTTGACGACGGTGTCGTCGTGGTCGACCACCAGGCAGGGATATCTCATAGCTGTCTCCTAAACAATCGATTCTCGCTCCCATTATACAATTTTTTGCCCGCGAGCGCAACCGCCGACGCAAATCGGGGCGAATGTAAAAGGAATTTGATAGACAGGTGCGGTCATTTCACTAATAGGCCTTGCCATAGGGAGCATTGGAAAACGGCATTAAAACAAAAAAATCACCGCCTGTCGGAATTTATCCGGCAGGCGGTTTGCTATGTCTTATTTATTTCTGCGCTTTTTTGACGCGGTAGCGCTCAAACAGGTATCCGATGAACATGACGACCGCGAAGAAGATCAGGAAGCCGACGCACTGCTTCCAGCCGTAGCCGACCCAGATCGCGTAGCAGAAGAACAGGCAGCAGGCAACGCCCAGGATCGGGAGCACGAATCTCTTGACAGGGCCGAGCTCCTTTGCCTTGACCATCAGGCCGATCATCATGGGGATGTACATCAGGTACAGGCAGATGATGCCGATCTCGTCAGGCTCCCACGCGAACCACTCGCACGAATGCACAGCGCCGAACAGTCCCGGGCCGCCCATCCACATCATGACCGTCCATGCGTACCAGAAGCCGGCGAGCATCATGCCGACGACGGAGGACTTGATGACGAAGTTGTTCTGATCGTCGATGTGGCCGAAGAAGCTGGGGCTGGGGCCCATGCCGCGGGCGGAGACGGAGTACATGCTGCGGCAGGAGGCCATGATAAGGCCGTTCATCGTGCCGAGGCACGAGATGGTGATGAACACATAAACTATAGTGCCGATGACGTTGCCGAACAGCTTCGAGAACGCGATGCGCGGCAGGCTTTCGCCGAACGGCCAGGTGGCGATGATGGTGTTGACGTCGCCGACGACGCTCATCGCCCACATGTACAGTGCGTACAGGATTATCGTGACCAGTGCGCCGAGAACCAGTGCGCGCGGCAGATTTTTCTTCGAATCCTTCAGCTCGGCATTGATACTGGTCGCCAGTATCCAGCCCTCATACGCGAAGGCAAAGCCGACAACAGCCTTGAAAAAGCCCGAGCCGTCCACCGCGACATATTCGGGGGAATTGACGTAGTTGAGCACCTCCAGCGTCGAGCCGTTGACGAGGCCGGCTATCGTGCCGACGACGCCCATGAGGATCAGCGGGATGAGCTTTATGACCGTCATGCCGACCTGCAGCTTGCCTGCGATCTTCGGGCTGAGCGCATTGATGCCGTAGCCGATCATCAAAAAGCCCGCGCCGACGCCGATGGCGACTGCGTTGACCTGGCCGTTTGCAAAGTCAATGGCCGAGATGCCGAACAGCTGCAAAAACATCATCGCCGAGAAGAAGGCGAGCATCGCAGCCAGCGCCGGGGTATAGATCGTCGTCATGAACCAGCCGACATAGTAGGCGTACTTGGGGCCGAGGGCGAGCTCGGCATAGTCGACAACGCCGTTGACCTTCTCATACTTGCTGCCGAGCGTTGCAAAAACCAGCGAGCAGATGATGCATATCAGACCGACAACGCCGACAACGGCGATGCCCTGCATAAGGTTGCCGCCCGTCAGCGACAGGACCTTACCGCCCTTGATGAAGACACCGGAACCGATAACGATGCCGATGACCATCGATATGGCGGTGGGCAGGCCATATCTTTTTTCCATCTTGTTATCCATTTGATTACTCTCTCCTGTTTACTTATTTAAAGCGTTGCTCTAATAATACGCTATATAAGCGAAAATGTCAACACAATCGTTAACAAACTGTTAAGAATCTGCGCATTTTTCCCGCACTTGCACGCAAATGTGCAACTGACCCCTGCAAACCCCCTATAAGTGAAAGGCTTTTTGGTGGCGAATTGATGCACCTGCGGATACGGTCGTTGCGGTTGCCCGACCGGAAGCTGCGCAGGAAACCATAGCGCTGGCCGCGCTAATTGACAGTTGATAGTGGACAGTTGTTGTTCTGTTTTGGTGCAAAATCTGTGCCGCTGTGCAAAACCTTTGCCCGCTGTTGCGTCTTGCTGCGCACCGAAATGTTGCGCATAAAGCCTTCCCCTTGAGGTCGGTGCGTTAAGAAAATGTGCCGGTGGCACATTTTTAGCAACCGACCGCAGCGGCTATGCCGCGAGGAGGGAACTTGTTGCGCCGCTTAGCAGTTATCAATTTGTATTGCGATGACCCGGATGAGGTGGAATATATCTGCGGCGTTAGCCGCCACAGCTTTATTGCCTCACCTGTGCAAGGGGAGGTGGGTCGGCGTTAGCCGAGCCGGAGGGGTTGTAACCTGTACCTCTGTTTTGCTGCTGACTAAACTTTGTACACTGGTAACAACCCCTCAGTCAGCTTGCGCTGACAGCTCCCCTTACACAGTGGAGCCAAGGGCAAAGGTTTTGCTCAGCAGCGTTGGTTTTGGCTGCACTGTGTAGGGAATGGGTTTACCCATTCCGCCCCATCGACCACCGACGAAGTTATTACAAGCGGAACAGGTGAACCTGTTCCCTACAGGGTGCTGGCAAATATTTTGCACCAAATCAGAACATAGCGAAATCTCACGGGAAGCGGCAATGGTACGGTTTCCTGCGCACCCTCGACACCGGGCGACCGCAATATGCGTATTGGTAGGTGCGTCAATTCGCCATTAAAAAAGAAAGGAATGATGATAATGAAAATATACCTGTCGCCGTCGGATCAGGTGAGCAATCCCTACGCCTACGGCAACACGAACGAGGCCGTGCAGTGCCGCGCCATTGCCGCGTCGTGCAAAACGGCGCTCGAGCGCTGCGGCTTCGAGGTCAAAACCAACTACAGCGACGGCTCGAACGCCATGTACGAGCGCGTGCGCGAATCAAACGACTGGGGCGCGGACGTCCACGTCTGCATCCACACCAACGCCGGCGGCGGCCGCGGCTGCGTGCTGTTCGTCTCCACCGCCGACGGCGAGCGCGCGAAATTCGCAGTGCCCGTTTTCGAGGAAATCGACGCCGTGACGCTCTACCGCTCGGTATACGGCGTGCGCGAGAAGCAGTTTTACGAGATCCGCAACACCCGCGCCGTGTGCATCTACTGCGAGTGCGAGTTCCACGACTCTCCCGAGCTTGCAAAGTGGATAGTTGAGAACACCGCCACCCTCGGCGAAGCGATATGCCGCGGCATCTGCCGCGCGGCGAATGTAAAATATATTGAAAAAGGAAGCGATGACGATATGACACGATGGAAAACGATAGATGAGATACCCGAGCCCTACCGCGCGATGGCGCAGCGCTATCTCGACTCCGGCGCGCTGCTGGGCAAGGGCGGCGGCGAGCTCGACCTGACGGAGGATATGCTCCGCACGATGGAGATCATGCGCCGATATTTTGAAGGGGAGGCGTGAGGAAAATGGACACACCGGATAAAGCGGCCGAGATAAAGGCCGCCGCGGCCGGGCTCATCGCCTTCGGCACGGCGCTGTTCGGCTGGGTGGGCTGGATCGTGGTGCTGTGGCTTGCGGCGATGGCGCTGGACTACCTGACCGGCACGGCTCAGGCGCTGTACAGCAAATCGTGGAGCAGCGCCCAGGCGCGGCGCGGCCTGTGGCACAAGCTTGGGAGCATTTTCGGGGTTCTGGTGGCCGCAATGTGCGATATCGCGCTTCGGGTCGTGGGCGATAATTTCGGCTTTGAGCTGCCGGTGCTGGGCGATAGCTGTCTGATAACGCCCATCGTCACCGCGTGGTACTTCTTCACCGAGCTTGGCAGCATCGTCGAGAACACCGCTGCCCTCGGCGCGCCCGTCCCGGCCTTCCTGGCCAAGCTCATCTCCCGCACCAAGGACACCATCGATAACTCCACCAACCCCAAATAACTGCTGCCGCAGGGGCGTATCGCATGTAGAGTGTACTAATACGTCTTTTGCGGTCGCCCGACCGGAAGCCGCGCAGGAAACCATATCGCTGGCCGCACTAATTGACAGCTTATAGTTGACAGTGGACAGTTCGCGTGGCTGCTGCCGCGTGACGCGAAATAGAGCAAAATTCAACCTCCGTACTGTTATAGTGCGGAGGTTTTGCTTTGTGCTAAATTAGTGCAGAAAAAGCCTTCCCCTTGAGGGTCGGTGCGTTAAGAAAACATGCCGGTGGCATGTTTTTAGCATCCGACCGCAGGAGCTGTGCTCCGAGGAGGGAACTAATGATGCCGCTTGCACTTATCAGCCAGCTCCGACGGATGAGGTGAATTAAATTGCGTTTAAGCAGCCACAGCTTAATATTGTAGGGAACGGGTTTACCCGTTCCCTACACAGAGCAGACAAAATCGATGCTCAATCCTTGCAACTCTTTTGCCGTCAACTTCCATTTTTGATGCTCGGCATGTTAAGAAGCCGTTAAAAATATTAGCTTAATTTGC
>CAZWJM010000066.1:0-7447 GCA_964634435.1 uncultured Oscillospiraceae bacterium
TCGAACCGGGCAAGCGCAATATACGTATTCGTAGGTACGGCAATGCGCCGCCAAAAGTATTGCAAAGAGGTGGCGGGGCGGGTATAATGCAGAATTAGGCAAAGCTGTCACGCGGATGCGGGCGGCGGGGCGAGGAAAAACGACGAAAAGGCGAATTGGGATGAAGAAGATCGGTGCATTGAATTTGGGACTGGCGTTTGCCGGGTGCTTTCTGGGCGCGGGCTACGTCTCCGGCCAGGAGCTGTGGCAATTTTTCGGCTCGTTCGGCGCGAAGGGCGCGCTGGGGCTCGTGCTGGCGGTGGCGCTGCTGTTTGCGGTGGGCGTTATCATGCTGCTGCTGGGGCGTCTGACGCGGGTGAGCGAAATTGACAAGCTCATCGTGCGGCGCGACAACAGGCTGCTGCGCGGCGCGGTGACGCTGCTGGAGCTGCTGTTCCTGTTCGGCGTGGGCACGATCATGTCCGCCGGAGTCGGCGCGCTGCTCGAGCAGCTTTTCGGCCTGCCGGTGTTCATCGGCTCGGCGGCGTTCGTTGTGCTGGTCGCGGCGATATCGCTGGCGGGGCTGTCGGGCATGGTGTCGGCATTTTCGGCGACGGTGCCGGTGCTGTCGGCGGTGACGCTGCTGTTCGGCGTGATGAGCGTCTGCGCAAACGGCGTGAGCCTGCCCGAAAGCGCCGGAGGCAGCAATCCGCTGATGGGCTCGTGGTTCGTTGCGGCGATAAGCTTCGCGTGCTACAACGTCTTCGGCAGTATCGCGATGATAGCGCCCCTCGGCCCGTACATTAAAAGTAAGCGCACGGCAGTCGGCGGCATCGCCATCGGCGCGGGCGTGCTGCTGCTGATAGCCGGAAGCGTGCTGATATCGGTCAGCGCCTCGCCCGAGGTCACGGCGGCCGAGCTTCCGATGCTGGCGCTGGCGCAGAGCAAGGGCGCGGCGTGGGGCTATGTCTACGGAGTGCTGCTGCTGCTTGCGATGTTCGGCACGGCACTCTCGAGCCTGGTCGCGTTTGTCAATATGGTGACGGCAAAATCGGGCGCCGTCGCGCGGCACAAGACCCCGTTCACGGCCGCGTGCGCCGTGTGCATGTTCCTCGGCAGTCTGTTCGGCTTCGGCGACCTCATCGGCGTCGTCTACCCCATCTTCGGCTATTGCAGCAGCGTGTTCATCGTGCTCATGGCCATCCACTATTTCTCGCGCGTGCGCGAAAAGCAACACGAATAATTTAACGGCAAACATTAAAAATATATTGACAAACATAAAATCTGGCAATATAATCAAAGCACAAATTATATTGTCGGAGGCGGACAAAATGAAATCGCTTAATAATTTTATCGCGGGGCTGGCCAAGGTGGTCACAAAAATCGTGGAGATATGCCATTGGGTCGCGGTCGCGCTGATGGCGGCGGCAACGGTCTGCTCCGTCGCGGCTCCCTCTGCCGTGAACTACTTTGTGGGTTTTGACGCAAAGGAATGCTGCGGGGTGGAGCTTGCGGTGTACGGCTTTGAGATAAACGCGCAGATGACGAATGGGCAGGTCGACATGACGGCCTTTTTGATGTTCGGCATCAGTGCGGTGCTCATCCTCTCACTGATGGCGATGGTTTTCAGGAATCTGCACCTCATCATTAAGAAATCAGAGGGAACAACGCCCTTCCAACCCGACAATGTGCGTATGCTCCGTGAGGTCGGGATATTTGCCATCTCCGTGCCCCTTGTCGGGTACGCTATGAGCATCATCACACGCATCGTGCTCGGCGTGGATAATGCCGAAATCGCCGTCAGCTACTCAGGCTTTGTCATCGGCCTCGTCGTGCTGTGCATGACCCAGTATTTTGCCCGCGGCATCGAGCTTGAAAACGACGTTGACGGATTACTGTAAGGAGAACACATGGGAAAAATCGTACTTCGACTGGACAGAATTATGGTGGAGCGGAAAATGTCGCTCAATGAGCTTGCCGAGCGCGTGGGCATCTCCAACGTCAACCTCTCCAAAATCAAAAACAACCGCGTCACGGCGATACGATTTTCCACCCTTGCGGCCATCTGCGACGCGCTGGACTGCGATGCCGGGGACATCCTGGAGTATGAGAAGGATTGAAAAATGAAAAAATCAAGTCGGCAAACTACATATTCGTCCACCACACCTCCGGACGCTATCAAAATGCCGCAGCCGAAGCGGATACGCTTTTGGGAATGGCCAATTCCGACTTTGCCGATGTGGTCTGCCGCATGGGACGGTTTCAGAAATCCAACTAAAAGGGGATAATCATTCGGTTTTGCGGAGGTCAGTATGAATTGGTTCAATATTTTTGGATTCGCGTTTATGGCTGTCATCATGATTCCCAATATCGTGTTTGCCATCCAATGCAAGGACGGCTTTGAAAACAGATACCACAACAAAGCGGTGGAGGTCATAGAGCAGATCGGGCGTTTCGGCTGCTTCGGCTTTATGTGTGTGAACATTCCCGGAACGTGGTTTGGCTGGTGGTCGGACGAGGCTTTTGCCCTGTATCTCATGGTGGATGCTGTGCTGGTGCTTCTGTACTGCGGGATATGGGTCGTTTGTTGGTGCAGGAATAATCTTTTCAGAGCGCTGGCACTTTCCATTCTTCCATCGGTACTGTTCCTGTTCAGCGGAATTATGAGCCGCTCCGTGCTGCTGACCCTTTCGGCACTGCTGTTTGCACCGGTGCATATTCTGATCTCCTATAAAAATGCCCCAAGTACACTAACTGAGTGAAAGGAAGTTATTATGATGAAAAATCCGGAAGAAACGATTGGAAAGCTGATTGATAACGCAAGCACAAGCTTTATCGCCTATGTGGACGATAACGGTTATCCGATTACAAAGGCAATGTTAAAACCGAGAGAAAGGAACGGAATCAAAACCATTTGGTTCTCGACAAATACATCCTCAAATAAAGTGAAGTGTTTCAAGGCAAACAACAAAGCCAGCGTTTATTTTATCGACAAGCGATTTTTCCGCGGCGTCAGCCTGACAGGAACCATGGAGGTACTGGAAACCGCCGAGGCAAAAGAGCGAATTTGGCGAGACGGCGACACGATGTATTATAAAGGCGGTGTCAGCGACCCCGACTATTGTGTGCTGAAATTCACGGCAGTCAAGGGACGATACTACAGCAGCTTCAAATCAGAGGATTTTGATATAACAAAAAACTGAGTGCTCATTTGAGCACTCAGTTTTATTATGCTTTTTCAGCCCAGCAGGAATCGGGAGAGGAATTCGCGGGTCTTGGGGTCGCGGGGATTTTCGAAGATATCCTTGGGCTTACCCTCCTCGCAGATGACGCCGTTTGCCATGAACACGACGTTTGTGGACACGTCGCGGGCAAAGGCCATCTCGTGCGTGACGACTATCATCGTAAGACCGTCCTCTGCAAGCGAGCGCATGACATCGAGCACCTCGCCGACCATCTGCGGGTCGAGCGCACTCGTCGGCTCGTCAAACAGCAGCACCTCAGGCTCCATGGCCAGCGCACGGGCGATGGCAACGCGCTGCTTCTGTCCGCCGGAAAGCTGGGACGGACGCGCGTTTATGTACGGCGACATGCCGACGCGCTCGAGGTATTTCATTGCGATAGCCTCGGATTCCTCGCGGCTGCGCTTGAGGACGGACATCTGACCCGTCACGCAGTTTTTGAGCGCGGACATGTTGTTAAACAGATTGAAGCTCTGGAACACCATGCCGACCTTGGCGCGATACTGCGAAAGATTCACGTCGTCGCCGGTGATGTCTTTGCCGTGGTAGAGCACCTGACCGGAGGTCGGCGTCTCAAGCTGGTTTATGCATCTGAGCATCGTGCTCTTGCCGGAGCCGGACGCGCCGATGATGCTGAGCACCTCGCCCTTTTCGACACTGAGGTTTATGTCACGCAAAACGGCATTCTCGCCGAACTGCTTTTGAAGATGGACAAGCTCTATTACTTTTTCGGACATGTCTCAGCCCTCCCTGCTTATGTGGATCTCGGCCGCGGGGTCGCTCTGCGAGCCGAATATGACGTAGCTGTCGCCGCCGTCGAGCTTCTTCTCCACCCAGCGCAGCAGGCGCGTGACCGTGAAGGTCAGGATGAAGTAGATGACGCAGACCACAAGGTAGGTCTGGAAGGTCTCAAAGCTCTGGCGCTTTATGATGCCCGCGAAGTAATACAGCTCCGTTACGCCGATGACGTTGAGCACCGAGGTATCCTTGATGTTTATGACAAACTCGTTGCTCACAGACGGCAGGATGTTGCGCATGACCTGCGGGATGATGACCTTGAGCATCGTCTGCGAATGGGTCATGCCGATGCTCATTGCGCCCTCGAACTGACCCTTGTCTATCGAGATTATGCCGCCGCGGACGATCTCTGCCATGTACGCGCCGGTGTTTATCGACACGATGAGGATGCCCGAGGGGATAAGCGGCAGGGTCTGGCCGTTTGTGGCGAAAGCATAGCCCCAGTAGATGACCATCGCCTGGACCATCATAGGCGTGCCGCGGAACACTTCGACGTACACTGCGATGATACCATTGAGTATCTTATGCAGGACGCGGATAACGGCGTTTTTCGACATCGGCGCTGTGCGCACGACGCCGGTGAGCAGGCCGATGATGAGTCCGGCCACCGTGCCGATGAGGGCGATGAGCATGGTGTTGCCCACGCCGTCGAGAAGCTGGGGATAATACTTTACAACTATATTTACTACGTCATTTAAAAAATCCATGGCGGTCTGATTGCCTTTCGGGTGTTATAGATTACTTGCGGATGATGATAACGAGGTTGGACTCGTAGTAGGTGTCGGTGAAGTCGATCTGCTGTGCGCGCTCTGCGGTGGGGCTCATGCCGGCGACGATGGCGTCGATGGTGCCGGACTCAAGCGCGGGCAGGAGGGAGTCCCACTCGAGGGAGTAGATCTCAAGCTTCAGGCCGAGGCTGTTTGCGATAAACTGTGCTATCTGCACGTCATAGCCGTTTGCGTACAGGCCTTCCTTGCCCTCGCCGTAGATGGGAACTGCGCCGAAGCTCGTGCCGTCCATATCGGTCCAGTTGTACGGCTCGTAGGCACATTCCATGCCGACGCGCAGAACGCCGGTGGTCGTGGCCGGTGCCGGGCAGCTTACAGCAAACTCGGTGACCTCGCCGCCGTTTGCAAGGCTGACTATCTGCTCCATGAGCTCTGCCTTCTGCTCCTCGGTGATGGTTGCGATGACGGCGTTCATCTGCTCGCGCAGCTCGCTGCCCTTTACAAGGCCGACTGCGATGCCGACGTCGGCGGCGGTGGCGGTGAAGCCCGTGTCGTTATTCTTCAGGGGGATGTAGGTGAGGCTGTCGTCGGACTGGCAGACGGAGTATGCCGTCGGCTCCTCGGCGATGTAGCCGTCGATGGCGCCGGACTTGAGAGCGGTCAGGAGGTCTGCAAACTCGGGGTAGGTCGAGCTCTGGACGTTCTCGATCTGGGCCATTGCTTCCTCGTGGAAGGTGCCGAACTGGGCGGCGATCTTCGCGCCGGCGATGTCGGCGATGGAGGTGGCGGAGGTCATGTCAACGGCCGAGCCGTCGTCGGAGTCGCTTCCGCAGCCGGTGCACAGGCACAGGCACATCATTGCTGCAAGCAGCAGCGCTATCAGGTTTCTTGTTCTTCTCATTTTGGAATACTTCCTTTCGATAAATTAATAAGCCTGCGACCCGAAGTGGTATCGCAGGCTTTGAAAAAAAGTATTCTCAAAAATATTGCCTTCGATAGCTCTCCGCAAAATATGCGACAGTCCGACGCTTATTAAACGTCGTCCCAGCGTCCTGCACGGCGGCAACCGTGTCAGCGCTTCGGCGGAATTGCCTTTCATCCACAGCCGCTTGCCGGCGTTTACCGTGGAATACTCATCGTTTCCGCAACCTCTATCAGGTGCTTGTCTTATTTGAGCCGAATTATAGTGCCAGTTTTGAACTTTGTCAATAGCTTTTTTGATTTTTATCAATTTTCACGGTTTTTAACCGCCCTTTGAGCGCCCGCTCTATGGCTTTTTAACAGCCCGTCACTTGGTCACGACGACGTTTTCCTCGCCGCAGCGCTCGCGCAGCTCGTCGATGAGCGCGGGGTGGATGAGGCATTTTGAGCCTATGCGCCGCTTGGTGTCCTCCATGTAAATGATTATCTGCTGCGCGCCGGGGAACATGCTGAGGATAAGCTCGATGCGGTTTAAAAGCGCCTCGTCCGTGCTTTTGAGCTTTACCCACAGCTTCGCATCGTTCTCGTAGCCGGTGTGCTTTGTGCGCTCGGGCCTTATGCTGCCAAGGTCGCTTATCGGGCGGATGGAGTCGACCATTATCTGCGGCTCCTTATCGTCACGAGAGGAGATCTTGCCGCGCACGATGATGGGGGTCGTGTCCTTGAGATAGACGCTGCCGGTGTCCAGTGCGCGCTGGAAGGCGATAAGCTCCATCGTGCCGGTGTCGTCCTCAAGCTCTATGTAGCTCATCATCGAGTTATTCTTCGTCGCGCGCGAGCGCACCGACTGCACCATGCCCGCAACGGTGACGGTCATGCCGTCGTAATACTTCTTCTGCTCGCCGCCCTCGACGGAAAAATCGGCAATAATGTCGCCCATGGGAGCAAGCCCTGCCTTGCGTATCCTGTCGCGGTAATCGTCCATGGGGTGCCCGCTCAGGTACATTCCGGCGATCTCCTTTTCCATGGCAAGAAGCTCCGCGCGGGTGTATTCCTCAACGTCGGGGATCTTGATTTTTATTGCGCCCGCGTCCTCGAAGTCAGGCTCACCGAAGAGGTTTAGCTGACCCTCGACATTCTCGCGGTTTTCCTGCTGGATACCGTCGAGCATCACGCCCGCCACGCGCAGCATGGCCTTGCGCTTGTAGCCGAGACTGTCCAGCGCGCCGCCGCGGATGAGATTTTCGAGCGCGCGCCGGCTAAGCTCCTTGCCGGGCATACGGCGGCAGAAATCCTCAAGGCTGCGGAACGGGCCGTCTGCCTCACGGCAGGCGATGAGCTCATTAATAAAGCCGCGGCCTATGCTTTTTACGGCACCGAGGCCGAAGCGGATATCCTCGCCGACAACGGAGAAGTCCGCGACCGAGGCGTTTATGTCCGGCGGCAGGAGCTTAATGCCCATGTTGCGGCATTCGGTGGTGTATTCGGTTATTTTGCGCACATTGTCCAGCACCGAGGACAGAAGCGCTGCCATGTACTGGCGCGGGTATCTGTACTTCATGTACGCCGTGCGGTAGGACACTATCGCGTAGCTGACAGCGTGCGCCTTGTTGAAGGCGTAGGAGGCAAAGTCGAGGATCTCGTCGTAAATGCTGTTTGCGACGGCCTCGGGTATGCCGCGCTTTATCGCGCCGTCAATGCCGCGGCTTTCATCGCCGTGGACAAAGGCCACGCGCTCGGCGTCGATGACCTTGTGCTTTTTCTTGCTCATCGCGCGGC
>CAZWJM010000067.1:0-7288 GCA_964634435.1 uncultured Oscillospiraceae bacterium
TTGAAGAAGTCGAGCATAAGCTCGCCATGATGGGACTGTCTCTCGCGGACGAGGATAACAACTAACTCTAACAAGGAGGAGACACCGAAATGCCCGGAACAAGAAAGCTCGGCAAGCCGACCGATCAGCGCATGGCAATGCTCCGTCAGCAGGTCACCGATCTGCTCGACAAGGGCCGCATGGAGACTACCGTCACCCGCGCCAAAGAGATCGCTC
This sequence comes from uncultured Oscillospiraceae bacterium, assembly GCA_964634435.1. Lineage (GTDB taxonomy): Bacteria > Bacillota > Clostridia > Oscillospirales > Oscillospiraceae > F23-B02. The sequence goes on from CAZWJM010000067.1 coordinate 217, forward strand.
CCATGGCCGAGAAAATGATAAGCCTTGGCAAGAAGAAGGACCTGGCTGCATACCGTCAGGCACTGGCCTTCATCACCCGTGAAGACGTTGCAAAGAAGACCTTCGACGAGCTGAGCGTCAAGTACGCCGACCGTAACGGCGGCTACACCCGTATCACCCGCATCGGACCCCGTCGCGGCGATGCAGCCGAGATGGCAGTCATCGAGCTGGTCTGATAGCAAAAAGCAATGATAAAGCACCCCTATATAGGGGTGCTTTTAGCTTGGACAAAAGGTGATTTAAAATGCATGACGATCTGACAAAACAGGATATTGCAAAGATGCAGGCAGAACTTGACCACCGCAGGCTTGAGCTCATGCCCGAGCTTTTGGAGGAGGTCAAGCGCACCCGCGCCTTCGGAGACCTGAGCGAGAACTTTGAATATAAAGAGGCAAAGCGCGCGAAAAACCGCAACGCAAGCCGCATACGTTACCTCGAAAATATGATAAAGTCTGCGCATATCATCGAGGAAAGCTCGGGTGATAACGAGGTTGGCCTTTACGATAAGGTCGAGATATACATCCCCGAGGACGACGAGACGAACACCATCCGCGTCGTCACGACCATCCGCACAGACCCCCTAAACGGCCTCATAAGCCGCGAATCGCCCTTCGGCAAGGCCGTGCTCGGCAAAAAGGTCGGCGACCACATCATGGTGTACGTAAACGACAGCTACAGCTATGAGGCGGTCATAAAATCGATAGAGAAATCATCCGACGATGGCTCGGCACCGATATTGCAGTATTAAAAACAGGAGACAGCTCGCAGTGAGCTGTCTCCCTTTTATTTGTCTTATTCGCCGAGGGCCTTGAGCATCGCGTCGCAGACCTCGTCCATGTCGCCGACTATGCCGTAGTCGCAGTAGTTGAATATCGCGGCATCCGGGTCAGTGTTCACGGCGACGACCTTGCCCGCGTCGGAAAAGCCCGTGACGTGGTTTACAGCGCCGGAAACGCCGAAGGATATGTACAGCTTCGGCTTTACGACAACGCCGGACTGGCCGATAACGAGCTTAAACGGCAGAACGCCGCGGTCAAACACCGGCCTTGTGCAGGCAAGCTTGCCGCCCAAACGCTCTGCAAGGCGGCGATACTTCGGCAGGGCATCGGCGCCCTTTATCGCGTTGCCGACGCATACGATGACCTCGGCATCGGCGATGTTCAGGCTCTCGTCAACGTCGTCTGCCAGGAAGTCGAGTATCTCGGTGCGTATCTGATCGATGGGGAAGTCGATGTGCTCATTTATTATCTCGCACGCGCGCTCTCCGCTGGGCGCGTATTTGAAGGTGCCCGGGCGTATCGTGCCGACCTGCGGGCGCAGGATGGGAACGGTGATGACGGCCATCATTTTGCCGCCGACAGCGGGCTCGATGAATTCAATATCCGTCGTTTTCTCGTCCCAAACGAGCTCTGTTGCGTCCGAGGTGCAGCCTGTGCCGAGGCGTGCGGCAAAGCGCGGGGCAAAGTCGCGGCCGTTTATCGTTCCGCCGACCATGACCGCCGTGGGGCGGTATTTTTCGCACAAAACGGTGAACAGATTGGTGTAGGCGTCGTTGTTGAAGAAGTCGTAGCCCGTGCCGTCGACGCGGATGAGCTTATCGATGCCGCACTCGCGCATCTTCTGCATGTCGGACTCGCTAGCGTCGCCAACCATTACAGCAACGAGCTTCTCGCCGCTTGCGTCGCACAGCTTGCGCGTCTGGCACAAAAGCTCCAGCGATACGGGCAGAACGTTGCCGCCGTCCTTTTCGATGAACACCCACATGTCCTTATAATCGGTCTTGTTCATTTTGACACCCCCTTAAAGCACGTCCGCAATGAGCTCAAACAGCTTCGCGGCGTTTTTCTCCGCGCTGCCCTCGTCGAGCATCACGCCCTTTGAACCGACAACGGGCGGATAGGTGCGCGGCACCTTCGTCGGTGATCCGGGATCGCCTATCTGCTGCGGATCAAGTCCGGGGATGGTAGCGGAGGAGTAGACCTCGATATCTGCCGTGCGCGATGCCTTCCAGCTCTTGAGGTTGGGAATGCGCGCACGGTAATTTGTCTTTTCAACAGTCAGCAGGCAGGGATACTTTGCCCTGAGCACCTCTGTGCCGCGCTCAAGCTCACGCTCGGCGGTGATGGTGTGCTCAGCGGTGTTGATTTCAACTATCTTTGCCGTGGAGGATATTTGGCTTGCACCGAAGCGCTCTGCAAGCTGCGAGCCCATCTGACCGGTCGCGCCGTCAAGGGACTCCTTGCCGCAGAATATGAGGTCAAATTCGCCCAGCATCTTCGCTGCCGAGACGATAACGTAGCTTGTCGCCAGCGTATCCGCGTTTGCAAACGCGCGGTCGGACAACAGCACCGCTCTGTCTGCGCCCGCCGCGAGGCACTCGCGCAGTGCTTCCTTGGCCATGTCGGGGCCCATGGTGATAACCGTCACCGTGCCGCCGTGCTTTTCCTTAACGCGCACTGCCGCTTCAAGGGCGTTTGCGTCCAGGGGATTGAGTATCGCCGGAACGCCCGCGCGGATAAGGCTGCCCGTCACGGGGTCCATCTTGACGAGGTTAATATCGGGGACCTGCTTTACGCATACAAGTATATTCAGCATTTTTCAGACCTCCTCGATAGTGTGGCAGACCTTGCCGGGGTTGAGTATGCCCTTGGGGTCGAACACCTGCTTTATCGCCTGCATCAGGCCAAATGCCGTGTCGCCCACGGACTCGTGCAGATACTGCTTCTTTGCGTGTCCGATGGCGTGCTCGCCGGATACCTGGCCGCCGAACTCGGTGCACTTTGCGTAGCACTTGTCCATAACTATTTTGACCTTGGCCTTGAACAGGTCAAGCTCCATATCGTTTGCGCAGCAGTAAATGTGCAGGTTGCCGTCGCCCGCGTGACCGAAGTTGCGGATGGCGATGCCCTCGGCCTTTCCGGCCGCGCGCGTGAATACGAGAAATTCCGCTATCTTGTCGACGGGGACGACGACGTCCAGCTCGTCAAGCAGCTTCGTGTCGGCCTCAATGACGGTCAGGAACGCACTTCGTGCCGCCCAAACGTCCTTTTTAAGTCCGTCCGTCCAAACGACGAGAACGTCGTAAGCGCCGCACTTTTCGGCAAGCTCGCCGAGCCTGTCCATCTTGGCCGTGAGCTCAGCTTCGTTATCGCCGACGAGGGTCACCAGAATGTACGCTCCCGCTTCCTTGCCGTTTACGACGGTGGGGAAGATGGAGTTTCCGGTGAAGGCGGCGGAGGAGTCAACAATGTCGCGCTCCATGAATTCGATCGACTGCGGGTCGAGGTTTGCAAGCTTTATCTCCGGCACGGAGGATATGGCCGTCTCGACGTCGGCAAAGGGGAGAATGAGGCTTACGTCCATGCGCGGCTTGGGGATGAGCTTGAGCGTGAGCTCGGTTATGATGCCGAGCGTACCCTCGGAGCCTATCATCAGGTGCAGCAGACTGTAGCCCGAGCTTGTTTTGCAAACGGTCTTGCCAAGCTGCATCACTCTGCCGTCGGGCAGAACGACCGTCATTGCAAGCACATAGTCGCGCGTAACGCCGTATTTGACGGCTCTCATGCCGCCGGCGTTGGTCGAAACGTTGCCGCCGACGGTGGCCGTTTTCTCGCCGGGATCGGGCGGATACATAAGTCCGCGCGAAAGTGCGTCGGCCGCAAGGTCGCACAGCAGTACGCCCGGCTGGGTATGCACGACGAGGTTTTTCATGTCGTAGGACAGGATCTTATTCATCCGCGCCGTGCACAGCACAACGCCGCCCACGAGCGGCACACAGCCGCCGACAAGGCCCGTGCCCGCACCGCGCGGGGTGACGGGGATGTTGTTTTCATAGCAAAGACGCATTATCTGCGAAACTTCCTCGGTGCTCTCTGCCTCGCATACTACCTCGGGGTAGTATTTGCCGTAGATCGGCATTTCGTCGTGGCTGAAGTCCTCCTTCACGGCCTCTCCCGCGAAAAAGCGCTTCTCGCCGACTATCGCCCGAAGCTTCTCGGCAATGTCGGGCGTTATCTTGTTGTACATGCTTTATCCCTCCTTAGTTCGTGACGATGACCGAGATCCCGTTGGGGATGACGGTTATCTTTTTGCCGCTGCCTGCGCGTGCAGTCTTGAGCGCCGCCTCGAGGGAAGGAGCATAGGTCATTTTCATGTCCTCGACTATCTTCTTCATCTCGGGCCTTGATACGACGATGACCTTGTGGTGCATCAGAATCCTCGCGAGGATCTGGCTTTCCCACTGGTCGGGAGCCGTCTTATCCTGCGGCGTTGCCATCTGCTCGGCGTACAGCGCAGCGGGGCTCTCGCAATCCTTCAGCGCATTGTAAAAGCCCTCGCCGCCGTGCCCGTCGGCACATTCGGCGCACATGATTATCGTCCCGCCCTCGCGGCAGGTGGCCTCGGCTGCTGTCATGCCCTTTACGCACTGGTAAAGGTTCTGATCCAGCGGAGCGCCGCCGTTTGAGGTGATGACGATATCGGCCATCTGCGCCTTGACACGGCAGTAGCCCAGCAGAAAATCGCAGCCTGTGCGGTGCGCGGTGACATAGTTTCCCGCGAAGGCGGCAATGGTCTTTTTGCTCTCGTCGATGACGACGTTTACTATGTACTGAAGCTTTGCAAGTCTCGCTGCCTCAAGCATATCACAATGCAGGGGGTTGTTGTCAAGTATTCCCGTGCGAGCAAATGGACTGTCGATAAATTTGCTGCAATGGTTACCCAAAACCGTCACCCTGTCGCATATGCCGGGCAGAACGCTTTTGCGCCCGCCGGAGAAGCCGGCGAAGAAGTGCGGCTCGATAAAGCCCTCGGCAATGAGCAGATCCGTCTCGGCCGCAAGGCGGTCGATGACGCAGGGAGCGCCGGAGGGGAGCGTGCCTATGCGCACGTTCGAGCTTTCGTCGCGGCAGTCGTGCACGACAACGCGGCAGGTCTCCATTATCTCGCTTCCGAGCTTGCTTGCAAGCTCCGCTGTCGAGCTTGCGCGGTGGAAGCCCGTTGCGACAAGCAGCGTAACGTCAATGCAGGGGTTACCCTGCTTCAGCTCTGCCAGCATGTTCGGGATTATGTCGCGGCTGGGCACGGGGCGCGTGTGGTCGGAGATTATGATGACGCAGTTATCCTTGCCCTTTGCAAGCTCGCTCAGCCTCGGACTGTCAATCGGACGCTGCATCGCGCGGCGCACGATATCGCTCCCGCTTCCGTTTGAGCGGAGCGAGTCGATCTTTGAGGTCAAAACTGCGGCGCTGCCCTCATCATATTCGATGTGCGCCGCGCCGTAAGATATTTTAATCATGGCATTCACCTGCTTTCTCGATAAGCATGTCAAGCACCGTGCCGCAGTCGGCGATGACCGAGTAATCGGCATACTCGTGTATCGGTGCCTTGGGGTCGTGGTTTACGGCAAATATCCGTTTTGCGCCGGAAATGCCGCTGAGATGCTGCACAGCACCGGAAATGCCGAAGGCAAGGTAAACATCCGGCCTGACGGAAACGCCCGTCTGACCGACCTGGTGTGCGTAGTCGGCAAAGCCCGCGGCGACGGCGGCGCGCGATGCGCCCACGGCAGCGCCTGTGAGCTCGGCAAGCGTGTACAGCTTTTTAAAGTTTTCGCGGCTTCCCATGCCAAGTCCGCCGGAGACGATGATGCTCGCGCCCGTAAGATCCGTGCGGCTGACGGCATCCTCAAGCGTGCAAAGCCTTGACCATGCGCCGCAATGGGCATGGCAGTCTATAAGCGGCATTTCGACATTGGTAGCGGTGTTATCACATTCAAGCTTGAAAACGCCCTTGCGCACCGTTGCAAGCACGGGCAGCACGGTGTTTTCAATATGCGCAAGCTTCCTGCCGCCGAAGGCGGGGCGGGTCTGGCGCAGTGTTCCGTCGGCGGCCCAGCTCAGGGCCGTGCAGTCGGCGGTTATGCCGCAGTCGAGTATGGCGGCAGTCATCGGCGCGACGGAGCAGAAAAACGATGAGCTTTCAAAGAGGATAAACTCCGGCCTTTCGGCCTTTGCGTACTGCGCGATGCTCTCAGCCGCGCAAGATTGTGCGTTAAGCTCAAGCCTCGACAGCTCAAGCCGCGCAAGCCTGTGCGCTCCGGCAGATATAAGCGTTCCTGCGTTATCGGGCTGAGTGGGGGAGACTATGAGCGCTGTAAGCTCCAGCTCCTTTTCGCCGCACAGCTCGGCCGCACGCCGGGTAAGTCCCAGCAGGGAGGGGGATATCTCGCTTCCTATAACAAGCGCCTTGCCCGTCATTGCTCATCCCCTCCTCTCAGCATACTAAGGAGCGTCTGCGCACCGACATTTGGGTCTGTGCAGACGCATTTTTTGCCCTTTTTAAAGCTCATTGTCTCCACGGCGGCAGTGCGCGTGGGCGAGCCGATAAGCCCCGCGTTGCCCGGCTCAATGCCGAGGTCTGCAAGGCAGAGCGTTTCGATGACAGCATTTTTGCTGCGGCGAAGCCCCATTATCGTCGGGCGGCGCACCATTTCGGTGCCGTTTACGACAGACAGGATGGCGGGAAGAGCCCCCGCGTACTCTGCCGATACGCCGTCGAGCGTGCAGCGGATGCTGACCCTTCCGTCCTCGGCGGAAAACGCCGTGACGCCGGGGGCAAAGGCTGTTTTGAGCCTTTGCGCAAGCTGCGGGCCGATGTGACCGGTTTCGCTGTCTATAGCCTTCGCGCCGCACAGGATGAGGTCAAAGCCGCCGAGCTTTTCGGCAGTTTTGGCAAGTATTTTTGCCGTCACCAAAGTGTCAGAGCCGGCGGCCGAGCTGTCACACACAAGGACAGCGCGGTCAGCGCCGGCTGCAATAGCGTCGCGGAGGATGCCCTCTGCATAGGCAGGAGCCATGGTGACAACAGTCACCATGGTCTCCGGAGCCTTGTCTTTTGTTCTCAGCGCAAGCTCGAGGGCATAAGCGTCGGCGGGATTTATGCCGAGCTTGCCCCCTGAGAGCCTGTCGTCATTGTCATTAAAAACTTTTTCATACTTCTACCTCCTGTATTGATTTGGGTTCTTTGTTCTCTC
>CAZWJM010000068.1:0-7270 GCA_964634435.1 uncultured Oscillospiraceae bacterium
CATGAAAAAGCACTGACGAAAGTCAGTGCTTTTTTCAACTAAATCCGTCCTTCGGACGGGATAAATCCATCTGCGATGGATGAAATCGTTTCACGGTGAAATCCTGCTTCGCGGGGTGTGGACGGATTTAATTTCATCCACGTAGTGGATTTCATCTGCGTCAGCAGATATCATCGTGAGCTTTGCTCACGATTTCATTTAATATATCTCAGCCCAAGCTTCACTATTCCCCACACAGCGCCCGGAGACCACATTTGCCGTTCCGACAAATGCGGTCATTTTCTTGCGGCGATATGCATTAAAAAATCCTTTTCAAGCTGCCCGGCGGCGAGTATAATTGGGCTGACCTAAAAAACTCAAAGCGGAGGTAAAAACGATGAAAAAGCTTATAAGTCTTGCGATGGCCTGCCTGATGTGCCTGAGCCTTGTCGGCTGCGGAACCGAGTATGCGGACACCAACGGCGATGATGACTTCACCCTGCAGACCATCACCGACGAAAACATAATAAAGCTTGACACGGGCGCGTCGGGCCTCAATTATTCCGAGGAGAGCGTTGACGATGTCACATACAGCTCCGAATATTCGTCCAAGAGCTTTAACGGTGTCGAGCAGATATATCTTACGAATTTCCTCACCCCGTCGGACGTGCATGTCTATATCGGCACGCTGAACGTAAAGTCCGGAAACTTTAAGCTCGTTGCCGTAAATGACGATAAGATAATCCACGAATTTGACCTTGACACCTTCAATGAGGAGTTCCTGTTTGAAGATATCGAAGGCTCATTTTCCATCCACGTCGCCGGCGAAAGCGCCGCGTTCGATTTCCACATCGACATCTACTAAAGCCAAAACCAAACGCTATGCATCAAATCGGTGCATGGCGTTTTTTTATGCGCAGGAGCGGGGCGAAACTTGACATGGATTTTACAAAAGGCGGCTTTCGGACTTTACATGTGCGCTGTATGCTTTAGCTGTAACAACGAAGTAAAGGAGATTTTGATAAACATGAAAAGAACGATAAGCATTTTAATATCCCTCATCCTTGCGCTCGGCTGCCTTGCCGGATGCTCGGACACGGCCAACGGCGGCACGGTGCTGACCGACGGCTCGACCTCGATGGAAAAGGTTATCGGCGCACTGGGCGAGACGTTTTATGAAGACACCGGCATCGAAGTAAGCCACAACCCCACCGGCTCAAGCTCCGGCATCAAGGCCGTGCAGGAGGGCAGATGCGATATAGGCCTGTCCTCCCGCAGCCTGAAGGACGACGAAAAGGCCATGGGTCTTACCGAAACGATTCTGGCCTACGACGGCATTGCAATCATCGTCAATCCTGAAAACCCCGTTTCCGACCTCAGTGTTGAGCAGATCGCCGATATCTACACAGGAAAGCTCACAAACTGGAGCGAGCTTGGCGGAGCCGACAGCGATATAGTGCTCATTGGCCGCGAGGCCGGAAGCGGCACGCGCGACGGCTTTGAGACGCTCACCGGCACGGAGGGTGCCTGCCTTTACCGCCAGGAGCTCACATCCACGGGCGACGTCATAACCACAGTTTCCACGAACCCCAACGCCATCGGCTACGCCTCCCTTGCGTCTGTTAAGGACAGCGTGAAGGTGCTCAGCGTCGGCGGCGTTATGCCCAGCGAGGCAAGCGTCAAGGACGGAAGCTACGCCGTGCAGCGTCCCTTCGTCCTCGTGACAAAGACAGACGCCGAGCTCACAGAGCCCGCTCAGAGGTTTTTTGACTACATCACCTCTGCCGACGCAAACGAAGTCATAAGCTCCGCCGGCGTCGTGCCTGCAAACTGAAATGCCGATGAATAAGAAGGATATCGCCGAAAACATAATACACGGCGTCTTCCTGCTGCTGGGGCTTATAACCGTGGGCTTTGTGCTGCTGATAACGGTTTACCTCATAGCATCGGGCATACCTGCAATACGGGAGATCGGCCTTGCCGATTTCCTGTTTGGCACGCAGTGGGCGTCCACCGCCGCAGAGCCGAAGTTCGGCATCCTGCCGTTTATCCTGACAAGCGTGTACGGTACGGCGGGGGCGATAGTGCTGGGCGTGCCGGTCGGCTTTCTCACGGCTGTGTATCTTGCAAAGCTTGCCTCGCCCTGGGTCAAGGCCGCCGTTTCAAACGCCGTCGACCTTTTGGCGGGCATACCCTCGGTGGTCTACGGACTTGTGGGCATGATGGTGCTGCTGCCGGCTATACGGGTCGTGTTCGGCGTTGCAGACGGCGCGAGCTTATTGGCTGCTATAATCGTGCTTGCTGTCATGATACTGCCGTCAATAATAAAGGTCTCCGTCACGGCGCTGGAGGCAGTCCCGCCCGAGTATGAGGATGCTTCACTTGCCCTCGGCGCAACGCCTGTTGAGACGTATTTCCGCGTCTCTGTTCCGGCCGCGAAAAGCGGCATCGCAACGGCCGTCGTGCTTGGCGTCGGGCGCGCGATAGGCGAGGCGATGGCCGTCATAATGGTCTCGGGCAACGCGCCGAACATGCCGGGGCTTATGCAAAGCGTAAGATTTCTGACCACCGCCGTGTCGAGCGAGATGGCCTATGCCGACGGTCTGCAGCGGCAGGCGCTGTTTTCCGTCGCGCTGGTGCTGTTTTTGTTCATCATGCTCATTAACGCGGCGCTCAATTTCTTCCTCAAGGGACGTAAGGAGGCGTGAAAATGCAAAACAACAAATTGCCCGCCTCGCGGCGGCGCTATGCCTCAGTGCTCAAGGCGCTGATGCTTTTAAGCGTTATGCTTACGGCGGGGATAGTGCTGTTTTTGATAGGCTATGTGCTCATCCGCGGCGTTCCGAACATCACATGGGAGCTAATTACGACAAAGCCGAGCTATCTGACAGGCCACATCGGCATACAGCCATATATCCGCAATACGCTGTATATCATCATAACGACCCTGCTCATCGTCCTGCCGCTCGGCGTTGGCGCGGCGATATACCTGACAGAGTATGCGAAAAACGCAAAGCTCGTGTCTGTCATCGAATACGCGGCCGAAACGCTCTCGGGCATCCCGTCTATAATATACGGCCTTGTGGGTATGCTGATTTTTTGCCAGACCTTCAAGCTGCGCACATCGCTGCTTGCCGGAAGCCTTACGCTTGTGATAATGAACCTGCCGACCATAATGCGCACAACGCAGGAGAGCCTAAAGACCGTGCCGCAGGCGTACCGCGAGGGTGCCTTCGGCCTTGGCGCGGGCAAGTGGCGCGTCGTGCGCACGGTGGTTTTGCCAAACTGCATCGACGGCGTTTTGACAGGCTGCATCCTATCTGTCGGGCGTATTCTGGGCGAGAGCGCGGCGCTGCTTTTCACCTCGGGCATTGCCCATGCGCTTTTGAGCTTCCCCATGGGGCTAAAAAGCTCCGGCGCTACGCTCACGGTGGCGCTGTATGTTTACGCAAAGGAGCGCGGCGAGTTCGGCGCTGCATTTGCCATCGCCGCGATACTAATGGTCCTGACCGTTCTTATAAACCTGTGCGCCACGCTCGTGGGCAGGTATTTTAAAAGGAGAAACAGCATATGAGCATTATGACAGCGCGCGAGCTGTGCCTGTGGTACGGCGAGCATAAGGCGCTAAAGGATATAAACATCGACATTCCCGAAAAGAGCATAACCGCACTTATCGGTCCCTCCGGCTGCGGCAAATCGACCTTTCTCAAAACGCTTGACCGCATGAATGACCTCGTTCCGAATGTTAGAATAACAGGCCAGGTGCGCTACAAGGGCGAGGATATATACGCTGCCGGCGTTAATGTAAGCTCTCTTCGCCGCAACGTGGGTATGGTGTTTCAAAAGCCAAATCCCTTTCCCATGAGCATTTACGATAACATCGCCTACGGCCCGCGCACCCACGGCATAAAGTCCAAGGTCGAGCTTGACGATATTGTCGAGCGGGCGCTGCGCTCTGCCGCCATATGGGACGAGACGAAGGACAGGCTGAAGAAAAATGCCCTGGGTCTGTCCGGCGGCCAGCAGCAGAGATTGTGCATCGCCCGCGCCCTAGCCGTCGAGCCGCAGGTGCTTTTGATGGACGAGCCGACAAGCGCCCTTGACCCGATATCGACATCGAAGATAGAGGAGCTTGCGATGGAGCTGAAGAAGGATTATACTATTGTTATCGTGACGCACAACATGCAGCAGGCTCTGCGCATTTCGGATAAAACGGCGTTTTTCCTGCTGGGTGAGCTCATCGAATTTTCGGATACCCAAACGCTGTTTTCGTGCCCTAAGGATAAGCGGACAGAGGACTATATAACGGGGAGGTTCGGATGATGAGAGCTAATTTCGATAAGCAGCTTTCGCTGCTTGACCACGAGATGATCGAGATGGGCGCAATGTGCGAGGAGGTCATAGCGCTTTCGGCCTCGGCGCTCAAAAGCGGCGATATTTCGCTTGCGCAGAAGGTGGCGCCCCTTGATAAGCAGATAGACCGCAAGGAGCGGGACATTGAAAGCCTGTGCCTGAAGCTTCTGCTTGAGCAGCAGCCTGTTGCACGCGACCTGCGGCAGATCTCGGCCGCGCTTAAAATGATAACAGACCTTGAGCGCATAGGCGATCAGGCCGAGGATATCGCCGAGATAGTCATGTTTTTAAACGGCCGAGGCGACGATGGAAAAACGCGCATTAAGGAGATGGCCGAGGCGACGATAAAAATGGTCACCGACAGCGTCGACGCGTATGTAAGGCGCGATATTTTGCTTGCGCAGGCGGTCATCGAATATGACGACGTTGTTGACGGCTGCTTTCTTTCTGTAAAAACAAAGCTTATTGAGCTTATCGCCGCAGGCTGTGCCGACGGCGAATATGCCCTTGATCTTTTGATGATAGCAAAATATTTTGAACGCATCGGCGACCACGCGACGAATTTGGCCGAATGGGTCATTTACGCGGTGACGGGCGTTCATAAAAGCGAGGAGGATGGCTGATGATATGGTGCGTTGAGGATGACGCGGCGATACGCGATATTGAGCTTTACGCCCTGCGCTCGACGGGCTTTGAGGCGCGCGGCTTTGAAGACGGGCAGAGCTTTTGGGATGCGCTGCAAAAAGAGCAGCCGGAGCTTATCGTGCTCGATGTGATGCTCCCGGGGCTTGACGGAGTTGAGCTTCTGCGCAGGATACGCGCCGACAGCCGTCTTGCAAATCTTCCCGTCATCATGGCAACGGCAAAGGGCGCAGAGTATGACAAGATACAAAGCCTTGACCTCGGCGCGGACGACTATGTGGTTAAGCCCTTCGGCGTCATGGAGCTTGTATCCCGCATAAAGGCCGTGCTGCGCCGCTGCAGCGCCTCAAGCGTGCAGAAGATCCTCAGGCTTGGCGGCCTGAGCCTTAATCTTGACGAGCACACGGTCAGCATAGACGGCGCGCGCGTACTTCTTACCTATAAGGAGTACGAGCTTTTGCGCATCTTCATGTCCCACCCAGGTACGGCCTTCACGCGCGAGCAGCTTTTCAGCGACGTCTGGGGCGAGGACTACATGGGCGAAACGCGCACGCTTGACATGCACATACGCACCTTGCGGCAGAAGCTCGGCGAATACGGCAAATGCATCGAGACCGTGCGCTCTGTCGGCTATCGCCTGGAGGTGCGTAAATGACGGGGAAAATTTTTCGCGCCATAATGGTCGCGGCCGGAGGCGTTCTGCTTGCGGCCATACTTATAATAATGGGCTGCATGTACGATTACTTCGGCTCGGTGCAGGAAAAGCAGCTTCGCGAGGAGCTGTCGCTTGCCGCAGTCGGCGTTGAAAGCTCCGGCATGGAGTATTTAAGCTCCGTTGCCGGGGAGACGGGCCGCCTTACGTGGATCGCCGCCGACGGCTCTGTTTTGTTTGACGATGCCGCCGACGAGCAGAGCATGGAAAACCACGCACAGCGCGAGGAGGTGCGCCAGGCGCTTGAAACGGGCGAGGGCTACAGCCAGAGATATTCGAGCACGCTGCTTGAAAAAACGGTCTACTGCGCCGTGCGCCTTTCCGACGGCTCTGTGCTGCGCATTTCAATGAGCCGCGCCACCATGGGCATGCTCGCGTTCGGTATGCTCCAGCCAATATGCATCGTCCTGTTTGCGGCGCTGCTGCTGGCGTTTTTCCTCGCAAGCCGACTCTCAAAGCGCATAGTCGAGCCCTTAAACCGCCTTGACCTTGATAATCCGCTGGATAACAGAACGTATGACGAGCTTGCGCCGCTGCTCACCCGCATAAGCCAGCAGCGCCGGCAGATAGATGCCCAGCTCCGTCAGCTTCGCCGGCGGCAGGATGAGTTCGAGCAGATAACAGCAAGCATGAGCGAGGGACTCGTGCTGCTGGATAACAGCGGCGTCATACTGAGCATTAACCCCGCGGCGGCAAAACTGTTTTCGGCATCTTCGGACGCTGTCGGGCAGGATCTTCTCACGATAGAGCGAAGCATGAATGTCAGCGAAGCGATGGAGCACGCGCGGCGCAGCGGCCATGCGGAGATAAGCATCACGAGAGCGGGACGCGAGTATCAGATAGATTTCAGCCGCATTGAATCCGATGGTGCTGCCGTCGGCGTTGTGCTGCTGACCTTTGACGTGACTGAGCGCGCCTTTGCCGAAAAAGCCCGTCGGGAGTTTACGGCAAACGTCTCGCACGAGCTCAAAACCCCGCTGACGGCGATACTCGGAAGCTCGGAAATGATAGAAAGCGGCATGGTAAAGCCGGAGGATATGCCGCGATTTGTCGGCCATATCCACAGTGAGGCCGCGCGGCTTTTGACGCTTATTGAGGATATCATCCGCCTGTCCCAGCTTGACGAGGGCGTGCCGCTTCCGATGGAGCCGGTCGACCTCGGGGACGCAGTGCAGCAGGCTGCGTCTCAGCTCGGCGATAAGGCGCGGCAGAGCATGGTGTCCGTAAATGTCAGCACAGAGCCCTGCAGAATTAAGGCAGTGCCGCGCCTTGTGCATGAAATTGTATATAACCTCACGGAAAACGCGATAAAATATAACGTCGAGGGCGGAAGCGTTAGCCTGACTGTCACATCCGACGGCGTGTTCACAGTTTCCGACACCGGCATCGGCATCGCGCCGGAGCATCAAACGCGCGTGTTCGAGCGCTTTTACCGCGTTGACAAAAGCCACTCCAAGGCCATCGGCGGCACGGGGCTGGGGCTTTCCATCGTAAAGCACGCCTGCGCCTACCTCGGCGCACAGATAGAGCTTCAAAGCCAGCCCGGCAGCGGAACGACGATTTCCGTCAGGTTTGAAAAGTAAG
>CAZWJM010000069.1:0-6905 GCA_964634435.1 uncultured Oscillospiraceae bacterium
AAGGCCACGCGCTCGGCGTCGATGACCTTGTGCTTTTTCTTGCTCATCGCGCGGCGTATCATGTCCGCCTGGCCGAGCGAGAAGCCTGCAAGCCGGCGGAAGATTTCAATGACCTGCTCCTGATAGACGATGCAGCCGTAGGTGACCTCGAGTATCGGGCGCAGGAGCTCGTGCTTGTAGCTTATCTTTTCCGGATGCGCGGAGCATTCGATGAAGCGGGGTATGCTGTCCATAGGGCCGGGGCGGTAGAGCGCGATGACGGCGGTGATATCCTCGATGCTCTTGGGCTTTAGTCCCGTGCAGACGTTCGTCATGCCCTGGCTTTCAAGCTGGAACACGCCGCAGGTGTGCCCGTCGGAGATCATTTTGAATACCTCCGCATCGTCGTCGGGGATATTGTCGACCTCAAAGTCGGGCTCGGTCTCGCGCACGAGCATCGCCGCCGCTTCGAGCACCGTGAGGTTTCGGAGTCCCAGGAAGTCCATCTTGAGAAGCCCCAGCTCCTCGAGCGTCGTCATCGTGTACTGCGTGACGACCGATTCGTCGTTTTTCGCCAGCGGGACATACTCATACACGGGCTTGTCGGTTATGACAACGCCCGCCGCGTGCATGCTCGCGTGGCGCGGCATACCCTCGAGGGCCTTTGCAACGTCGATGAGATTGTGCAGCACCTCGTCGCTTGCGTAAATATCGCGCAGAGGCTTCGACACGCGCAAGGCCTCGTCGATGGTCATGTTCGGCGCTGCCGGTATGGCCTTTGCAACGGCGTCTGTCTCCGTGTAGCTTATGTTCAAAACTCTGCCCACGTCGCGCACTGCCGCGCGCGCTGCAAGCGTTCCGAAGGTGACTATCTGCGCAACATGGTCGCTGCCGTATTTGCGGTTAACGTAGTCGATGACCTCGCCGCGGCGGTTGACGCAGAAGTCAATGTCGATATCGGGCATGCTCACGCGCTCGGGGTTTAGAAATCGCTCGAAATACAGGCTGTATTTTATGGGGTCGACGTCTGTAATGTTCAGCGTGTACGACACGACGCTGCCCGCCGCCGAGCCGCGTCCCGGGCCGACGGGTATCTTCTGCGACTTTGCATAGGCGATGAAGTCGGAGACGATGAGGAAGTAGTCGACAAAGCCCATCTGCTTTATCATTTCAAGCTCGTATTTAAGCTGGCCGAGCACCGTGCCGTCGTCATTGGGGTATCGGCGCCTCAGTCCCTCAAGGCAGAGCTTTTGCAGGTATTCATAGCTGTCCGTTTCGCCCTCGGGGAGCTTAAAGCGCGGCAGCTTATATTTGCCGAATTCAAAATCGTAGCTGCACTGCTCGGCGATCTTGACGGTGTTATCCGCCGCGTCCTGATGCCCGGGGAACAGCGCGCGCATCTCCTCCTCGGTTTTGAGGTAAAACTCCGTAGTTTCAAGGCGCATACGGTTATCGTCCAGCACCGTTTTCTGCGTCTGCACGCACATGAGAACATCCTGATAATACGCATCGTCCTTTTCGACATAATGCGCATCGTTTGTCACAACCAATGGGATGCCGGTTTCCTCGTGCAGGCGTATCAGCCCCTCGGCGGCTGTGCGCTCGGAGTCAAGGCCGTGGCTTTGTATCTCAAGGAAGAATCCGTCCGGCCCGAACAGCTCATAAAGCTCCAGCGCCTTTTGCTTTGCGCCCTCATAGTCGCCCTTATTTATCTTGCGCGGTATCGCGCCCGCAACGCAGCCGGAAAGGCAGATAAGCCCCTCGGCGTGCTCGTGCAGCAGCGGCCAGTCGATGCGGGGCTTGTTATAAAACCCGTCGGTGAAGCCGGCGGAGACAAGGCGGCAGAGGTTTTTATAGCCCGTCTCGTTCTTGCACAGCAGGACGAGGTGGGAATACTCATGGTCGTGGCCGCGCTCCTTGTCAAAGCGCGATCTCGGCGCGACATAGACCTCGCAGCCGATGATAGGCTTTATGCCCTCGGCGCAGCAGGCCTTGTAAAACGCGACAGCGCCGTACATGACGCCGTGGTCGGTTATCGCAACGGCGGTCTGGCCGAGCTCCTTTGCGCGCTTTACGAGCCTGTCGATGCGGCAGTCGCCGTCGAGCAGCGAGTATTCACTATGAACATGAAGATGAACAAAGCCCATGCTTATTCCTCCTCGGGCGTGTAGGTCAGAAGCTTTTTGAGCCTGTGGCTCAGGCAGCTTTTCGATACGGGCGGGTAAGACAGTATCGCAAGGTCGGCAAGGCTGGCCTCGGGGTTTGCGTAGCGCAGAAGTGCCGCCTGCTGGAGCTTGTCGGGCAGAGAATCCAGCCCATAGAGCTTATCTATGCGCCGTATGGCCTCCATCTGCTTTGCCGCGGCCTCGACCACCTTGTCGGCATTGGCCGAGTCGCAGTTTACCTTGCGGTTTATGCTGTTTTTCATATCCTTTTCGACCTTGGCCGACATCACGTCCATCGCGGCGACCGGCGCGCCGATGGCTGTCAGCAGATCCTCGATATGCTCGCTTTTTTTGAAATACAGAAGATAGTCGCCCTTGCGCTGGGCCTCCTTGGGCGAAAAGCCCATCTCCAGCAGAACCGAATATGTCTCGCGGCTGACGCTGTAGTGCGTCGTGGCAAGCTCGAGGTGATAGCGCTTTTCCGGGTCTGTCACCGAGCCGCCTGCGAGAAACGCGCCGCGGATGAACGAGGCCTTGCAGCAGGGCTCCTCGATAACGCCGAAGTTAATGTGCAGCGCGGGGCTTTGCATGTCGTTTCCGAGCACGTCGAACACAGCGCGCAGCTTGTCCTTATCCTTTATGCGCAGCGAGTGCTTTACGCCTCTCTCGCCCTCCGGTGCGTCAAAATCGACGCCGAACGCGCGGCGCATCAGGTGCGGCAGGCGCGCGGCGACCTCGTCGCTTGCCGTCGTTATGCGTATCTCGTTTGCCGAAAAGCTGTGCGCAAACAGCAAAACGCCATAGGCCTCGGCGACGGCGCAGCATTTGCGCTCTACCCGAGGCTGGCACAGTTCGGTCTTAACTTTTTGTGCGAAGGTTTTTTCCATGCTTACTTTCCAAGGTCACGGTGCAGCGTCACGACCGGCACGTCGAAGCACTTGAGGTGTCCCGCCAGAGCCGAGGCCACCGCGACGGAGCGATGCCGTCCGCCCGTGCAGCCGATGGCGATGGTCAGGCTGTATTTGCCCTCCTCTATGTACAGCGGGAGGAGGTACTCGACCATGTCGGTGAGCTTGTCCATGAACTCATTTGCCTGCTCGAAGCTGAAAACATAGTCGCGCACCGGCGCGTCCATGCCGCTTAAAAGCTTCAGCTCCTCAACGTAAAAGGGGTTCGGCAGAAACCGCACGTCAAACACGAGGTCGGCGTCCAGCGGCATACCGTATTTAAAACCAAAGGACACAACGTTTACCATGATCGCGCGTCCCGAGGCAGAGTCGGAAAAATAGGTGTACAGCTCGTTATGAAGCTGGCCGAGGGTCAGGTGCGAGGTGTCGACGATGAAGTCGGCAACGTCGCGTATCGGGCGAAGCTGCTCTGTCTCCTTTAAAATCGCGTTTTCGATCGAGCCGCCGGAGAGCGCCGCGAGCGGGTGCGGTCTGCGCGATTCCTTGTATCTTTTGACGATGACGTTCGGCTTTGCTTCCATGAACAGTATCTTGTAGCCGAAGTTCATCTCGCGCAGCATTTCAAGGGCGTTGAATATGTCCCTGATGCCGTTTTTCTCGCGGATATCCGTCACCAGCGCAACCTTTTCGTATCTGCCCTTCGTCGCCGCGCACAGCTCGGCAAACTTGGGTATAAGCGCTACCGGCATGTTATCCACGCAGTAGTAGTCCATATCCTCGATGATGTCCGCGGCCTGGCTCTTCCCGCCGCCCGACATGCCGGTTATGATCAGAAACTCCATTCTTTTAAATCGCCTTTCTATGTTACGTATACGTTTATTGCGGTGTCCCGCGCCTCGCCGGCGAGGCATTTCGCTTTAAAATCGTACCAATCCATCTATTGCGGTAGCCCGGTTCGAAACTGCCGACGAAACCGGAAAACTACCGTGTCCCGTGAGATTCGCGTGTTTTGCTTTGCACTAAATTAGAACACACAAAGCCTTCCCCTTGAGTGGAAGGTGTCGCGGCTGTGCCGAGCCGGAGGGGTTGTCGGTGCGTTAGGAAAACATGCCGGTGGCATGTTTTTAGCAACCGACCACAGCGGCTATGCCGCGAGGAGGGAACTAATGTAACCGCTGCTGACTAAACTTTGTACACTGGTAACAACCCCTCAGTCAGCTTCGCTGACAGCTCCCTTACACAGTGGAGCCAAGGGCAAAGCTATAACTTTCGGCATAAATTTTGCACTAAATCAGAACAATGAGGCGGGTATCAACAATGATGCGCTACGCGCGATTTGATCCACCTCATCCGTCAGCCGTTCGGCTGACACCTTCCCCTCAAGGGGAAGGCTTTTTTTTGCACTAAATCAGAACAACAACCCTCAACCCTCCGCTGTTTCCGCGGCTTTTTTCTTCTTTATGCTCTCGAGCATCTGGTCGATCGCGTTCTGACGCTGCGAGCGCCAGTCGTCGATGAGCATCATGCCCTTGGGGTATATCCTGATCTCCGGCTCGAGGGTTATCTTCGTCTGCGCGTACACCTCGCGGCGCACATGGTCAAGCAGCTCGACAACGTCGTCATACGTCGCGCCGCCGATGTTCACGGCAAAGCCCGAATGCTTCGTGCTTATCTGCGCGCCGCCGACCGTGTAGCCCTTGAGCCCGCACTGCTCGATAAGCGCCGCCGCGTAGCCGCCCTGCGGACGCTTGAACGCGCTGCCTGCCGACGGCATGTCCAGCGGCTGGGATGCCGTGCGCTTTTCGTTCATCTCGCGCATACGCGCGCCGATGGCCTCGGGGTCGTCGGGCGTGAGCTTGAACACGACGCCCATGATGGCGCAGTTGAGCTGCTGGAACGCGCTCATGCGATAGCCGAAGCTGCAATCCTCGGCCTTGACCTCCGTGAGCGTCTGCGTCGGCACATAGTACAAAACCACAGACTCCACAACGTCCTTCATCTCGCCGCCGTAAGCGCCCGCGTTCATCAAAACGCCGCCGCCGACCGTGCCCGGGATGCCGCTTGCAAACTCCAGCCCCGCAAGGCCGTTATCGCGCGCAAACTGAGCAAGCTTCGAAAGCGGAACGCCGGCTTCGGCATATATCGTGTTCTCCGTCTCGCCGAAGCGCAGCTTGCGCAGATTCTCGGTGCTGATGACCATGATGTCCAGCCCCTCGTCGGGGATGATGACGTTGGTGCACTTGCCGAGGGTCAGGGGCGACACGTCGTTCATATGGAGATAGAACATGACCTTGCTCATCTCGAAAATATCCTTCGGCACGGCAAACGCGCGCACAGGGCCGCCGACCTTGAACGAGCAGTGCGCGTTCATCGGCTCGTTTTCCCTGAGGTCGAGCTTGGGCATGTTTTCTTTTATCTGTTCCAGCGCTTTTTCAAGTCCTACCATATCGTCTTACCTCTTCTATCAAAATCCGCCGTTATCCACGGCATAGTCGACGTTCGATGCGAGCGTCTCAGCGGCGTTATAGCCCATTTTCTTCTGCCTGTTGTTCATCGCGGCAAGCTCCAGGATGACGGCGAGGTTCCTGCCCGGGCGCACCGGCACCGTTATGCTCGGCACCGTGACGCCGAGGATATCCTGCGTCTCGCTTATAAGGCCCAGGCGGTCGTATGCCTTCTGGTCGTCCCATGCCTCGAGGTTCACAACGAGGTCGATGTAGCCCTCGGGCTTGACTGCGCCCACGCCGTACAGATGCCGCACGTCGACAACGCCGATGCCGCGCAGCTCCATGTAATAGCGTATAAGCTCCGGCGCCGTGCCGACGAGCATGTCGCGCCCGATGCGGCGGATGTCCACCGCGTCGTCGGCGATGAGCTTGTGCCCGCGCTTAATGAGCTCCAGCGCCGTCTCGCTCTTGCCGATGCCGGAGTCTCCCGTCAGCAGCACGCCCTCGCCGTGTACCTCCACCAGCACGCCGTGCATCGTCGTGCGCGGGGCAAGGTGCGTGTGCAGCGAGCTTATGACGTCTGCCATGAAGTCGGAGGTGTCCTCGGGCGTGGCGAACAGGTTGCGGTCGTACTTTTCCGCCATCTCGATGCACTCGGGAAACGCCAGCGCGCCGTGGCATATCACCAGCGCCGAAATGTCGTACTTCATAAGCTCCTCAAAGCAGCTTCGCCGCTCGTCTTCGGTCTTCAGCTCAAGATACGTGCTCTCGACTCGGCCGATTATCTGAAGGCGCTTGGGGTCAAAATAGTTGTAGAAGCCTGCAAGCTGCAGCGCGGGGCGGTTCACGTCCGCGACCGTGAGCATGCGCGTGTCGTAGTCGGCCGACGTGTGCAGGGCGCGCAGGCCGTTTTCCTCGGCGATCGTGCGCAGAGGTACAGAATATTTACTTGCCATTGCGGCACTCCTTTATAAATATATTATCTCAACATTAATTTTAACCTCAAATGCATGATTTTGCAACGATTTTTAATAAACCGAAAATTTTTCTTGCAATTGCTGTCGTGTTCTGCTATTATTAATAAGCTGCTTATTAATTGTATGCGGCTAAACACAAGCAAGGAGGTGCTTCAATTTATGGCAAAATGTCAGTTTTGCGACAAGGGTGTTGCCTTTGGCATTCAGGTGTCTCACTCCCATAGGCGTTCCAACCGTACTTGGAAGCCCAATGTGAAGCGCGTCAAGGCGATCGTGGACGGAAGTCCGAAGCATGTTTACGCATGCACCCGCTGCCTGCGCAGCGGCAAGGTCACCCGCGCTGTGTAATAACCTGATATTACCCGAAACAAGCTCGCCGGCTTACGGCGAGCTTTTTTCGTTCTTTTAATGGCGAATTGCCGCACCTAC
>CAZWJM010000070.1:0-6898 GCA_964634435.1 uncultured Oscillospiraceae bacterium
CAAGCCCTATTATTTCAAGCCACATTAATCATCCTCACTCATTTTCATATTTGTTAACATATTCATCTTGAAGTATTGGAAAAAACAATGTACAATAATATGAATTTGTGCAGTTTAAAATGATCGAATAGGAAAGACCATTATGAGAATAGCTGTTATATTGCTGCGATGGGTGATGAACTTCATCTATTTCTTCCTGAAGCTCTGCCCGACCGACAATAACAAAGTCATTTTCCTCAGCCGCCAGTCGAACACCGTGACGGAGGACTTTGAATTCCTCAGCCGCCGCCTTGCCGAGCTTCGGCCGGAGGCGAGGATAGTCATCATAACAAAGCGCGCCGACAAGGGGCTTAAAAACATGCTCGAGTATGCCATGGTTACGCTCCGGAGCATGTATCACCTGGCGACGGCGCGGGTGTGCGTGCTCGACTCTTACTGGCCGGCGGTGTCGGTGCTGCACCACAAAAAGCAGCTTGCCGTCATCCAGATGTGGCACGCGATGGGCAAGATCAAAAAATCCGGCTATCAGTCGCTGGGCAAGAAATTCGGCCGAAGCGACATGATCGCGCGCGAGATGCGCATGCACCGCAACTATGACGTCGTCATCGCAGGCGGCAGGGCGTTCAACCCGTTTTACTGCGCCTCGTTCGATATCGAGCCGAACATACTCTACAACGTCGGACTGCCGAGGATGGACAGTCTGCGCGAGGGCGTGGATGAAGCACGGCGGCAGTTTTACGCGACGTATCCGTACATGCGCGGCAGGAAGATAATCCTGTACGCGCCGACCTTCCGCAAGGGGCAGATGCTCGACCCCAAGGAGCTTGTCGACGCCTTCCACTTTAACGGCAAGCAGGCGCTCATCATAAAGCGCCACCCGAACCAGCTTTTAAACTACGACTCGCTGCACCCGGCGGTGACCTGCCACAGGGTGCCGACGTCGACGGTTTTGTCGGTGTGCGACGCTGTTATAACCGACTACTCGGCGATAACCATCGAGGCCGCGCTTCTGGGCAAGCCCGTGTACTTCTACCTCTTCGACTATGAGGATTACCTCGACCACAACGGCCTGAACGTCATGCTGTCGGACGAATTTCCCGACTGCGTGTTCCACGACCCGAAAAAGCTCGTTGAGGCCATCGAAAGCGGCGAGTACGACATGGAAAACTACCGCCGCTTCTGCGAAAAATACCTGCCCGATCAGAGCGGTCGGGCGACCGACAAGATCGCCGGTCTTATCATAGACTGTATGGAGAAAGATAAACATGATGCGATTTATGAGAGCCTTGCTCGCCAAAATAAAGCTGATAGTGCTGTGGATAACGAGGATACTGTTCGCGCCTAACCACTTCAAGCTCCCGCTGCACACGAGGCTGCGCCACTGCATTTTCGGCGGCTACATGGTCGACCAGGCGGCGCTGTACGATTTTAAGCATAACGACAAAAAGCAGTATCTTTCGGAGTTTGACTGGTATCGCTCGCGCAGGATAAACGACCCCTACAGCAGCATGCTCAACAACAAGGTCGTTTTCACACAGATAATCGAGCGCTACTGCCGGACGCCGGAGATCTACTGCGTCAAAAAGGATAAGCGCCTTGCCGGCATGAACGGGCGGCGCTTTGACGATTACCCCGACCTCATCTCGCTTCTGCACGAGGTCGGCGCCTTCGTCGTAAAGCCCGTCGGAGCGGGCAAGGGCAAGGGCGTGTACATCGTAAAATACAACGGCCACGGCATCATCGTAAACGACGAGCCGCACACCGAGGACGAGCTCATGGCAAAGCTGCGGCACGACACGGGCTGGTTCATCTGCGCCTACGCGCATCAGGCTGAGTACCTCAATAAAATTTACGCAAACGCGGCCAACACCCTGCGCATGATAGTCCTCAGAAACGCCGAAACGAAGGCGTTTGAGCTGTGCTTTGCCGTGCAGCGCATAGGCGCGGCGTGGACGGGCGCTGTCGATAACGGCAGCCGCGGCGGCCTTGTTGCGAATGTCGACATCGAAACCGGCACGATGAGCTATGCCCGCACGCTGCATGACCTGACGGTCTACCGCACCCATCCCGACACCGGCGCACAGATCGAGGGCGCGGTCATCCCCAATTGGGAGAGCATAAAGCGCGGCGTTATGGACATAAGCCGCTATTTCCCCTATCTTGACATCATCGCGTGGGACATTCTGCCCACCGACGACGGCTTCACGG
This sequence comes from uncultured Oscillospiraceae bacterium, assembly GCA_964634435.1. Classification (GTDB taxonomy): domain Bacteria; phylum Bacillota; class Clostridia; order Oscillospirales; family Oscillospiraceae; genus F23-B02. The sequence continues at coordinate 2,209 of CAZWJM010000070.1, forward strand.
TCATCGAGGCCAACACCTCCTCGGGCGTGAACATCATCCAGCTCTGGGGGCCGCAGCGCTACGGCCGTCTGGGCGATTTCTATCGCGAGCACGGGATAATAAAATGAAGTATGTCATCATGGCCGACGGCAAGGGCAGCCGTTGGGATAATTTCATGGGCCACTCCAAGCACGATATCCGCATCGGCGGCGAGACGCTGCTCGAGCGCACCGTGCGCCTTGTGTGCAGCCTCGACCCCGAAGCCGAGGTCATAATCACCTCCCACGACCCGTCGTGCAGCGTACCCGGCGCACGCAGGTACGAGCCGGAAAATAACGTTCTGGAGATAGACCGCTTCACGGCCGAGCTCATCGGCGACGATATGTGCTTTCTCTACGGCGATGTGCTGTATTCCGAGGACGCCATGCGCACGATAGTGCAGGCGCGGGGAACGGCGCCGCTGCTGTTTTTCGGCAGCGAGAGCAGCATTTGCGCGGTGCTCGTCGGCGACGGTGAGCTGTTCGGGCGGCTTTACCGCACGGTGCGCGAGCGCTTTCTTGACGGTTTAATTGCCGAGTGCAAGGGCTGGCAGGTGTATCATCTGTACGCCGGTCTGCCGCTTGAGGGGCGGGATATCGGCCAAAGCTATGTCCTGCTCGACAGCTTCACCCGCGACTTTAACTCGCCCGAGGATTACCTCAAATTCGCCTCAGAAAATTAATATGGTATTTTATAAATAACCGTGGTATAATAAGCTGATTATTCAGTTTTTATCGTACCCCGGTTTTTTTAATTGCGATTTAGCGCACCTCGCCGGTGGGGCAATTCGCATTTAAATCCTACAAGCAGTAATCTTTATTGCCCGACCGGAAACTGCCGACTAAACCGGAAGCCTGTCGCTTCCCACAGATGCGGCGCAGTGTTTGTTTACCCGGTTCGAAGCCGCGCAGGAAACCATGCTGCTGGCCGCGCTAATTGACAGTGGACAGTTGCGGGGTGCAAACGCAGCACAATATGCGATGGTTTCCTCCAGCCCTTGTAGGGGCGAGGCTTGCCTCGGCCACTCGCCGTGGCGGGCATTTCGCATTTAAGTTTTGCAAGCAGTAGTTGCTGTTGCCCGACCGGAAACTGCCTCCAGCCCTTGTAGGGGCGGGTCTTGACCCGCCCGAGACGTTGATACTTTGACTGTAGCTTCGGTATAACGGACACATAAAATCTGCGTTTAAAATGTTCTGCGTCAAAAACAATGACAACGGGCCGGTCAAGACACGGCCCCTACAAGGTGCAGGCAAAGCTTTTGCTCTGCGGCATTGATTTCGGCTGCACCATGTAGGGAACGGGTTTACCCGTTCCGCATGTTCTGTCTTGCAGCGAACGAATGGGGCGCGAGGCAGCTGAATTATATCCGTGCCATCGTAACCGTGCTGACGCAAAAATAGATTATGTGCAGTGTTGGTACGGTTTGAAAAGCCTTCCCCTTGAGGTCGGTGCGTAAAGAAAATGTGCCGGTGGCACATTTTTAGCAACCGACCGCAGCGGCTATGCCGCGAGGAGGGAACTAATGTAACCGCTTCGCAGTCATCAATTTGTATTGCGATGACCCGGATGAGGTGGATTATATCAGCGGCGTGAGCCGCCACCTTGTTATTTTGCCTCACCTGTGCAAGGGGAGGTGTCGGTGCGTTAAGAAAACATGCCGGTGGCATGTTTTTAGCATCCGACCGCAGGAGCTGTGCTCCGAGGAGGGAACTAATGTAACCGCTGCTGACCAAACTTTGTACACTGGTAACAACCCCTCAGTCAGCTTCGCTGACAGCTCCCCTTACACAGTGGAGCCAAGGGCAAGGCCGTTACATTCTGCACATATTTTGCACCAAATCAGAACAATAGATGGCATTAATTATTGATGCGCTAACGCGCAATTTAATCCACCTCATCCGTCGGCTACCGCCGACACCTTCCCCTCAAGGGGAAGGCTATTAAAAAAGGAGAAAGCACGTTTTATGACTTCGGACAAGACAAATCATAGCTTCCTGCTTGCTGAGCTTATAAGGCGAGACTTCATAAAAAAGTATAAACGCACGACCTTCGGCATACTGTGGAGCGCGCTTTCGCCGCTGCTGCTACTGCTTACGATGGACCTCGTGTTCGGCACGTTCTTCGGCCGCGCAATGCCGCACTATACGATATACCTGTTCTGCGGCCTGCTGCTGTTTAACTACTTCTCGGCCGCAACGCGAAGCGCGATGCGTGTGCTGTACGACAATGCGCCGATATTCAGCAAGGTCGCCGTGCCAAAGCACTATTTTCTGATATCGCAGTCGTGCGCGCAGGCTATAGACTTTGCCGTATCGCTGCTGGTGTTTTTCGTTTTCGTCGCCATCGACGGGATCGAGTTCCACGCGCGCTTCGTGTGGCTCATCTACCCCATAGTGTGCCTGTATTTTGTGAATTTCGGCATCGGCATGTTCCTGAGCACGATATATATCTTCTTCCGCGATGTCAGCTACCTCTGGCCGGTCATCACGCGCGTCATCATGTACGCCTCGGCGATATTCTATGACCCGTCGATACTGCCGGGCATCATGCGCAGGCTTTTAAACTGCAACCCGCTGTACATGTGCATCGATTACTTCCGCCAGCTCATTATCCATTCGACAGTGCCGGGCGTGTCCACGCACCTTGTGATGTTCGCAATGGCTGCCGGCTGCGCCTTCCTCGGCTTTTTCACCTACCACATCGCCCGCGATAAGATCGCGCTGTATGTGTAAAGGAGGGGCATATGGACGAAAATGTTGTCTTGAAGCTTGAAAATGTCTCGGTCAGATACCGCAAGCAGGACTCGCGCTCGACGGCCGATATATTCAAGCGCATATTGAAAAAAAGCCCGAAAAGCAATGAGTTCTGGGCGCTCAGAAACGTGTCGTTCACGCTCAAAAAGGGCGATATGCTCGGCGTCATCGGCAAAAACGGCGCGGGCAAATCGACGATGATGAAGGCCATCAGCGGCACGCTCACGCCCGCCTCCGGCACGATAGAGAAAAAGGGCAAGATCTGCGCCCTGCTCGAGCTCGGCACGGGCTTCGACCGCGAGATGACCGTCAGGGAAAACGTGTATCTGCGCGGCGCGTTCATGGGCTATTCCAAGGAATTCATCGATTCGAAATACGACGAGATAATCGAATTTGCGCAGATGCGCGAGTTTGAAAACAGCCCCTTCCGCACGCTCTCAAGCGGCATGAAAAGCCGTATAGCCTTCGCCATCGCCAGCATGATCGAGCCCGACATCATCATCCTTGACGAGATATTCGCCGTCGGCGACGGTGAGTTCCGCAAAAAAAGTCAGGAGAAGATGCAGAGCATCATCAACTCCGGCGACACGACGGCGCTGATGGTGTCGCACTCGATGCAGTCGGTGCGCACGCAGTGCAACAAAGTGCTGTGGCTGGATAAGGGGCGCATGGTCATGCTCGGCGAGCCGAAGACCGTGTGCGACGCCTATGCCGAGTACCTGAGTACCGGTGTCCTGCCCAAGACCGAGACCCTTGCCGCCACCCAGGCAAGCCCCCACAATAAGCACAAGGTCAGCCGCGGCAAAATGCTCGCCACGGCCGCCGTGTATCTCATGCTCGTCCTCGCCGCCGTCGCCGGTTGCTTCGTGTGGGCGCAGTATGACCTTTTGAAGTCCTACGTTCTCGCGCAGAACCTCACCGTCGCGCAGATTCAGAACGAGGCCGCAAACTACCACCGTCAGATCGACAATATGCTCGGCGTCGAAACGACGCGCTGGGACGAGGAGATATTCAAAGACGGCGCGCAGCGGATAATGCGCGAGGAGGCAAGCTACACCGATATCGCCAAGGAGGTCCTGCTCCAGGCGGGCGACCTCAGCCGCGATCAGTATAAAAAGGCGCTCGCCGCCGCAGAGATCGAGGCGATAAAATATGTCCACATGGCGCGGCTGGACGAGCTCGTGTCGCAGGTGCGCATCGAGTTCGAGGCTCAGCCCGAGGGCAAGTACCGCAGCCTCATGGTCTACGCCTACGCCAATTGCGGCCGCTTCTACGACCTCGAGGAGGCCTGCGAGGACGATATGCAGGAGGTCATCGAGGAGATCCGCGCCTTCCAGCGCAAAGCCGGCGAGCCCGAAGACCTCGCCGACCGCGTCTGGAACGCCTACAAAAGCGAAAAAACCTACCTCCTGTCCTACTACTGCGTCAAACTCCGCTGATTTTAATGGCGAATTACCGCACCTACGGATACGCATACTGCAGTAGCCCGGTTCGAGACTTCCGACGAAACCGTGAATCTGCCGCACAACACAAGATAAAGCAAAATTTAAACCTCCGTACAGTTGATGTACGGAGGTTGTTTTTGTTCTGTTTTGGCGCAAAGTCAGTGTATAGTGTGATGGTTTATGCCAGCCCTTGTAGGGGCGGGGCTTGCCTCGCCCGAAAGGTTAAGGCTTTGCCGGTAGTTTCGGCAAAACGGATACATGAAATCTACGTTTTAAATGTTCTGCGTCAAAAACCATAACAACGAGCCGGTCAAGACACGGCCCCTACAAGGTGCGGGCAAAGGTTTTGCACAATGCATTGATTTCGGCTGCGCCGTGTAGGGAATGGGTTTACCCATTCCGCATCCCACGACTACCGACGAAGTAATAACATGCGGAACGGGTAAACCTGTTCCATACAATGTTCTATTTTAG
>CAZWJM010000071.1:0-6818 GCA_964634435.1 uncultured Oscillospiraceae bacterium
CGGCGGCGCGTGTATTTTCACTTTTATGGTGCTTGGTTCAACTACTGCTTGCAATATTTCGATGCATAATGTACAATATGTATCAGGAAGTATTATTTAGAACAATCGGGAGGTAGTCAGGACATGCTGTTCACTTCGAAGGTAAGCTCGGCCTACGATTCGCTGACGCATTCGCAGAAGGTCGTGGCCAACTACGTTGACGAAAACTATGAGGAGATCGCATTTTCCACGCTTGAGGAGATCGCCGCGCGCATCGGCGTGAGCACAACGACGGTCATCCGCTTTGCCCGCGCACTGGGATACTCGGGCTTCTCGGAAATGCAGGACAGCATAAAGCGCGAGATACAGACCAAGGGCTCGCTGCCCGACAGGCTTGAGCGCGCCGCCGTTTCGTCCGGCAACGACCTGCTCGCCGACGCCATGAACACCGATATACTGAACATCCAGCAGACCATCGCGGGGCTGCGCGCGGAAGACCTCGAGCAGGCCATCGAGCTCATCAGCGGCGCGAACAACATATATGTTCTTGGCATGCGAAGCAGCTTTTCGCTTGCGCATTACCTCGTCTCGCGCCTTGGCGAAATAAAGCGCAACGTCCACTTCATTCAGACGACGGGCCTCATCTACCCCGAAGAAATCGTCAGCGCCGAGAAAGGCGACGTGTGCATCGCGTACATTTTCCCGCGCTACTCGAGGATCGGCATAAACATCCTCGCGTGGCTTCGCAGCCGCGGGATAAAGGTCGTGCTGTTTACATCTAATAACGACCTGCCGGTGAAGGGCTACGGTGATGTGTGCTTCAACTGCTCCATTAAAAGCGTCAGCTGCAAAAACTCGCTGACAGCGCCCATGTGCCTGACAAACTACCTCGTTGCCGAGCTTGCTCTGCGCAACTACGAGGAGGCGCACGACGTCCTCTCCCGCACGGAGGAGATACTGAGCACCGGCTTCTATCTCGGAATATGAAAAGAATCCGCAGGTATGTACCTGCGGATTCTTTTTGCATCAAACGGCTATTTCACTTATCCAGCGCGATGGCCATGAGGGCCTGTTTTATGCGGAAGATCTGCGTGGCCTGGGCGACGTTGAAGTCGTCGAGCTGCTTATTGAGCTTATCTATCGCGGCAAGCTGATTTGCGCTCAGGCCGCCGGAGCCGCCGCCGGCTTCAGCCTTGCCGCTGACGATGATGCCCTCGGCCTGAAGGCGGGCATTTTTTATTATCTCCTCGGCCTCGGCATTCGCCCTGCGGATGATATCGTCGGCCTTGTCCTGCGCGCCGAGCATGAGCTCGCCCACGCGCTCCCTGGACATGCCCACGCTGTCAAGCTGGGCGCGGAGCGACTCGTTTTCCGCGATGAGCTCCGCCGCGGCCGCGCGGATATCGGCAAGGGCGGCATCGACCTTGTTTGCGTTATAATACTTCTGCTTTGCGATATCAAAGCTTATTCCTTCAAAAAACTCCATTGTTGCTGGCATCGTATCATTTCCCCCTAAGATGATATCAATTATTTTCAATATAACGCAAGCAAACCAAATTTTCAACGCATTTTTATAGATAATTTGTGAAACATGCGAAACAGTATTGACAAATCGAGGATTTATTAATAAAATGTTAATAACAATGCACGCTTTGTGCAGGAACTAAAAAATTAAGGGGAGAAGTATGAAAAAATCAGCTCTTACTACCATCATCAGCATTCTGCTTGTTCTCGCGAGCCTGTTTGCCCTTGCAACCGCCGGCCTCGGCGTGAAGGACGCGCTTGCTATCAAGGAGTACAAGGAAGAGGATGCAAAGTCGGCAGACGTTGTCGGCCAGCTTGAAGAGGCCATCGCGCTGCTCAAGGAAAACGAGCAGGCTTACCTCGAGGGCATCGGAACCTACACACAGGGTCTGAGCGACTATAATGCGGGCCAGGCCTCCTACTACGAAGGCAAGGCAGCACTCACCCAGGGCTATAAGGACTATGCAGCCGGCAAGCAGACGCTTGCAGACGGATACGCCGCGCTCGAAGCGGGCAAGAAGGACCTTGAAGCCGGCCGCAAGCAGGTGGCCGAGGGTCAGGCACAGATCGATGCCAACACCGAAGCATACAACGAAGGCAAGGAGCTCCTTTCCAAGATCGAGCCTCTTATGCCGATGGTAAACACCTATGTTGCGTTCCGCGACGGCAGCCTTGCAAAGCTCCCCGGCTTTGACAATGCTCAGGCGTGGTTTGCAAGCCAGGTGCGTCCCCTCGCAGCCGACCTCGGACTTGATATCCCCGAGGACGTCACCGACTTCCCCGGCTATGTCCAGACCATGGTAGCCGAGGGTCAGGCAATGCTCAAGCAGTATGAGGACGGTCTTGCAGCTCTCGAAGCGGGCAAGGCTCAGGTCGCAGAGGGCGAAAAGAAGCTTGCCGAATCCGAGAAGATGCTCGCCGATGGCGAGAAGCAGCTTGCTGAGTCCGAGAAGATGCTCGCCGATGGCGAAGTTAGCCTCGCAGCCGGTGCCAAGGATCTTGCAGAGGGCGCAGCCCGCCTCGCAGACGGCAAGGCAAGCATTGACGAGTTTGAAAGCGGCATGACGCTCGTTGACGAATACACCATGGTGTGCTTCAAGAACGAGCCGATCTACCGTCACAATGGCGACATGGCAGTCCCCGGCCCGGAGCAGCGCCTCGGCTCTGACTTCGACTGGTACAAGTACGACGAAAACGGCAAGATCATGACCATGACCACCGGCGCACCGTACCTCGACCTCGACCAGTGCCTGGTCGTCTGCCAGAACTTCCGCGATTCCGTCGCTGACCACGTCGCCGACGTAACGCAGGAGCTGACCATGCGTATCATCCTTTACATAGCGGTTGCAGTCGCTGGCCTGTGCGGCCTGATCGGCGGCATCCTCGGCCTTGTCGGTGCTAAGGCAGCCGTCGTGTTCGGCGTCATCACCACCGTCATCGCACTTGCAGCCAACGTCTTCGGCGCATGCACCCGTTACTATGGCTACACCTACCCGCTCAAGGACGGCACCTACTCCGGTACGCTGCAGCTTATCGGCATCATAACCATCGCCGCTGTCGCAGTCGTATTCCTCATCGTGACCTCCGCTGCAAAGCGTGAGGCGAAGAAGGAAAAGGCTCTCGCCGCCGCTGCCGCTGCTGCGGAATAATTCAGAATAATCCCACCACTCAAGGGTCTTGACTTGTGTCAAGACCCTTGTAATCTTTTCGAAAAATGCCTTGTAAGGCCTTTTTCTCAAGATTACCCGCCGAGCATTTTGAATGACATTAAAAATGCTGCTTTGCCTGAAAGCCTTGATGCCAAGTCTTTCAGCGGCGGTTCATCTAATTTCGAGCGGGGCCTTCGCCCCCTCGAGCTCCCCTCGCTACGGCTGTTTTTTTGCTCACAGCAAGGGCTTTGGATAGTCGACAAGAGTCTTGACTTGTGTCAAGACTCTTGTTTTAATTTAAACAATGGTTGCATAAATTAAAATCTGTTATATACTGATTAACAGTATTAACATACCGAAAGCGTATGTTCCGGAGGGCAAAATGACTGACAGAAAGCTTAATCTGACCATGCTGTGCGACTATTACGAGCTCACGATGGGCAACGGCTACTTTGACCACAACATGGGCGATAAGATCACCTATTTTGATGTGTTCTATCGGCAGAACCCCGACAACGGCGGCTTCGCCATCGCCGCGGGTCTGGAGCAGGTGGTCGAGTATATCGAAAACCTGCACTTTGACGATGAGGACATCGAGTATCTGCGCGGGCGGAACATGTTTTCCGAGGAATTTCTCGAATACCTGCGCAATTTCAAGTTCGAGGGCGATATCTGGGCCGTGCCGGAGGGCACGCCTGTGTTCCCGCGCGAGCCGCTGATGGTCGTGCGCGCACCGGCGATACAGGCTCAGCTTATCGAGACGTATGTGCTTTTGGAGATAAACCACCAGAGCCTTATCGCGACCAAGGCAAACCGCGTCTGCCGCGCGGCCGAGGGCAGGGTCGTGCTCGAGTTCGGCTCGCGCCGCGCCCAGGGCATCGACGGTGCGGTGACAGGCGCAAGGGCGGCATATATCGGCGGCTGCGCCGGCACTGCCTGCGCACTGAGCGATACGCGCTACGGTGTTCCCGCCGGCGGCACGATGGCGCACTCCTGGGTGCAGATGTTCGACACGGAGTATGACGCGTTCAAGGCCTACTGCGAGACGTATCCGACCAACGCCACACTGCTTGTCGACACCTACAACTCGCTCAAAAGCGGCGTTCCCAACGCCATCCGCGCCTTCAACGAGGTGCTCAAGCCCCTCGGCATCACAAAGTGCGGCATCCGCTTTGACTCCGGCGACATGGCGTATCTCACGCGCAAGGCGCGCGTCATGCTCGACGAGGCCGGCTGGCCCGAGTGCAAGATAACCGTCTCCAACTCCCTCGACGAGCGCCTTATAACCGAGCTGCTGCTCCAGGGCGCGAAGATCGACTCCTTCGGCGTGGGCGAAAGGCTCATCACCGCAAAGTCCGACCCCGTGTTCGGCGGCGTGTACAAGCTGTGCGCAGTTGAGGACGAAAACGGCGAAATCATCCCGAAGATCAAGATCAGCGAAAACGTCGGCAAGATCACAAACCCCGGCTTCAAGAAGGTATACCGCTTCTTCGAGCAGGAAAACGGCATGGCCGAGGCAGACTACATCTGCATGCACGACGAGGTCGTCGACGACTTAAAGCCGCTTGAAATTTGCGACCCCGAGGCGCGCTGGAAGCGCAAAACGATGGAAAACTTCAAGGCGCAGGAGCTGCTCGTGCCCATATTTGAAAAGGGCAAGCTCGTGTATAAGCTCCCGACGCTGGATGAGATCAAGCGCCACTGCGCATATCAGGTTTCGACGCTGTGGCCGGAGGTCAAGAGGTTCGACTTCCCACATCAGTACTATGTCGATCTGTCCGAAAAGCTCATGGCGCTCAAGGACGAGATGCTAAAGAGCAAGAGGTAAGCCGATGGATGCAGCAAAACGCCGGGAGTATATTTTGGCCGAGCTCAAGGGCTCGCGCCGCCCGATTAGTGCAACGGTGTTTGCAAACAGTCTGTCGGTCAGCCGTCAGATAATCGTCGGCGATGTCGCGCTGCTGCGCGCCTCCGGCGAGAAGATAACCGCCACCCCGCGCGGCTATGTGCTCGAGCGCAGCTCCGATTTCGAGGAATACACCGTCGCGTGCGTGCATATGCTCGACACGATGGAAAAGGAGCTCAACATCATGGTCGATAACGGCTGCACGGTCGTGAACGTCATCGTTGAGCATCCGCTGTATGGTCAGCTCACAGGCCCCCTGCAGCTTTCAAACCGCTACGACGTTTCGCAGTTTGTCAAAAGCTGCAATGAGCATGCAGCCGAGCCGCTTTGCGCGCTGACGGGCGGCATACATCTGCACACGCTGGCCTGCCCCGATGCCGAGTGCTTCGAGCGCACGAGGGCCGAGCTTGAGCGCGAGGGACTGCTTTATTTGCAAAAGTAGTTGACAAAAGGCATATTAAGCGTTAAAGTAGACCACACGGGTGTCAAGACACCTGTGTGGTCATTTCGTTTTGTGTAATATTATCTGCAAACAGGAGAGCAATCATGGCAAATGTAAAAGCATTCTTCAAGCGCAAGGACGTTGAGGTAAGTCTCAAGCGCTACGGCATAGACGCGCTCGGCGCAATGGCGCAGGGCCTGTTCTGCACGCTGCTGGTCGGCACGATACTCGACACGCTCGGCACGCAGCTCGGCATCGGATTTCTGGCCGCGCCCCTCATTGAGATAGGCGGCACTGGCTACACAATAGGCAAGTTTGCCTCGGCGATGGTCGGCCCGGGCATGGCCGTCGCGATAGGCTATGCGCTGCACGCGCCGGCGATGGTGCTGTTTTCGCTGATACCCGTCGGATACGCGACGAACGTGATGGGCGGAGCGGGCGGCCCGCTTGCCGTGTACGTCGTTGCGATAGTCGCGGCGGAGTTCGGCAAAATGGTGTCCAAGGAGACTAAGATCGACATCCTCGTCACGCCCATCGTCACCATCCTCGTCGGCGTCGGCCTTGCGTATTTCATCGCAGCCCCCATCGGCAAGGGCGCAATGGCGGTCGGCACGCTTATAAAGTGGGCGACGACTCAGCAGCCGTTTGTCATGGGCGTGCTCGTCTCCGTCATCGTCGGCATCGCGCTGACTCTGCCCATCTCCTCGGCTGCCATCTGCGCGGCGCTCAGCCTGACCGGTCTTGCCGGCGGTGCGGCGCTGGCCGGCTGCTGCGCGAACATGGTGGGCTTTGCGGTCGTGTCGTTTAAGGAAAACGGCTGGGGCGGCATAGTCTCGCAGGGTCTTGGCACGTCGATGCTGCAAATGGGCAACATCGTGCGCAACCCGAAGATATGGATCCCCGCCATCGCCGCCAGCGCCATAACCGGGCCTATCGCCACCTGCGTGTTCAAGCTCGAGATGAATGGCGCGGCGGTGTCCTCCGGCATGGGCACCTGCGGCCTCGTCGGCCCCATCGGCGTGTGGACGGGCTGGTCGAATCCCTCTGCCGAGGCTCTGCTCGACGGCGCCGTGGCCATCGCGCCTACGGCCATGGATTGGATCGGTCTTGCGCTCATCGCGATTGTCCTGCCCGCAGTTCTGTCCTGGGCATTCGGCCTCATCTGCCGCCGCCTCGGCTGGATAAAAGACGGCGACATGAAGCTCAACTGATTTTTTAATAGCGCTTTAGCGCTATCCTTACACGGTTATTGCGCTTGCCCGGTTCGAGGGTGCGCAGGAAACCGGAAAACTGTCGCGTAACGTAAGTGCGATGCAAT
>CAZWJM010000072.1:0-6373 GCA_964634435.1 uncultured Oscillospiraceae bacterium
TTGGGAACATTACCTCTTCTGGGCACTGTGCTTCCCTCCTTCATTAAAAAATGATTTCACAGGTACTCGGAACGGGCGTGCCCCATTCCGTCTGCGCCCCGAGGTCTAATAATATATAGTAGACAACAGGGCAAAATTTTGCTTGTTGGAAATTACTTTTTCTTTGCAGCCTTGGGTCTCTTCGCGCCGTACTTGGAACGAGCCTGCATACGACCGGTAACGCCCTGAGCGTCGAGAGTGCCGCGGATGATGTGGTAACGAACACCGGGGAGGTCCTTGACACGGCCGCCGCGGATCATAACAACGCTATGCTCCTGAAGGTTGTGGCCGACACCGGGGATGTAAGCGGTGACTTCGTAACCGTTTGTAAGACGTACACGAGCGATCTTACGCAGTGCGGAGTTGGGCTTCTTAGGAGTCGAGGTACGGACTGCGGTGCAGACGCCTCTCTTCTGAGGGGAGCTCAGATCGGTCTCACAATTCTTAAGGGTATTCAGACCCTTCTGCATTGCGGGAGAGTTGGACTTGTAGGTCGACTTCTCTCTACCCTTTCTTACCAGCTGGTTAAACGTGGGCAATTTTCATTTCTCCTTTCTTAAAAAATCCTTGAAATTCAAGGTTTTGGCGGGCGTCGCACGCTTTTGGGCGCACTAAACCCACACAAGGTGGAATTTTATCAGATTGCACAAATTTAGTCAAGAATTTTTTACACAAAAATGAGCGCCTAATTGTAAATTTTCTTAGTGAAATGGCATATAAGCGCCCCTGCCGCGTCGGACAGGGGCGGAATTTGGGCTTTAAAGCAGGCTTTCAACGGCTGCAAGGACGGCATCGGCGTCGCTTATGCGATACCAAATGGCGTCGTCTGCGCTCGTGTAGGCATAAGACTTGTCGCCGAAATGGATGTGCAGCGCACCGTCCGGCGTGAGGATATTCACCTCGCACACGGCTTCATCGAGCACTCCCGGCGCAAAGCAGCGCGTTGCCCGCGCATCCTCTAAGATAGCGCCGAGCGTCATATTCTGCTCATGGTCAAGTGCCGTGCTCTCCCCTTTCATCAGAACCGTCGCCGACGTAACATCGCCGTCAAGCTTCACCGGCAGGAGAAAATATGCGGCCACAGCAAGCACAAGGCAGACGGCAAGCAGCCAAACAATGATCTTTTTACCTTTCATTCGGTCGGCCTCCTTTTTTTGTTATGGCAACATCATACCATAATTGCCGGGCTATTGCAAGGAAAAACAGCAGATCCGAAGATCTGCTGTTTTATGCTTTTAAAGTGCGTTGGTCTTGCCGACGAGGGCCGAGAGGTCAACATACTCTGCAGCTTCGTCGCTGACGGTCTCGTCAGTCTTTTCCTCGAAGTCGCGGTACATGGTAAGGCCGGTGCCTGCGGGGATGAGCTTACCGATGATGACGTTCTCCTTGAGGCCGACGAGGTGGTCGACCTTGCCCTTGATGGCGGCCTCGGTGAGGACCTTGGTGGTCTCCTGGAAGGAGGCTGCCGACAGGAAGCTTTCGGTTGCAAGGGAGGCCTTGGTGATACCCATGAGAAGCTGGGTGTAGGTCGCCTTGGTCAGTCCCTCTTCACCTGCTGCGATGCGCTCGTCGATGGCGCGGTTTGCCGCCTTGAGCTCGCCGATATCGACAGTTGCGCCGCTGAGCAGCTCCGTGCTGCCGGAGTCCTCGATCTTGACCTTGCGCATCATCTGACGGACGATGATCTCGATATGCTTATCGTTGATATCAACGCCCTGCTGACGGTAGACCTTCTGGACCTCCTGGATGATGTAGCTGCGGACGCCGGGACGGCCGTACTTATCATCATCGATGCCGCGGATACGCAGGACATCATGCGGGCTGAGTGCGCCGCTGGTGAGCTCCTGACCCTGATCGACATGGTCGCCGTTCTTGACGAGAATGCCGGCCGAGTGAGGCACGGTGTACACCTTCGTCTCGCCCTCTTCCTCGCTGCTGACGCTTATTGCAAACAGTGCGCCCTTCTTGGTCTCCTCAATGGAGACGGTGCCGGAAATTTCGGCAAGGACGGCCATCTTCTTCGGCTTGCGGGCCTCGAAAAGCTCTTCAACACGGGGAAGACCCTGGGTGATATCGTCACCGGCAACGCCGCCGGTATGGAAGGTACGCATGGTAAGCTGGGTGCCCGGCTCGCCGATGGACTGAGCTGCGATAACGCCGACTGCTTCGCCTGCGCTGACGGGCTGGCCGATTGCGAGGTTAATGCCGTAGCACTTTGCGCAAACGCCGGTGCGTGCTTCGCAGGACAGGACGCTGCGGATGAGGACGCGGTCGATGCCGCGGGCCGTGAGCACGTCCGCGTCGGTGGGCATGAGCATGTGGTCGGTGTCAAACAGCACCTCGCCCGTCTGCGGGTCACAGATGGGAACTGCGGGGAATCTGCCGTGGATGCTGACGCCGTAGGACTGGACGAGCTGACCCTTGTCGTAAACAGCGGAAGCCCATACACCGTCGTGTGTGCCGCAGTCGGGCTCGCGGATGATGACGTCCTGGCAGACGTCGACCATTCGGCGGGTAAGGTAACCGGAGTCCGCGGTACGCAGAGCGGTATCGGTCAGGCCCTTGCGCGCGCCTCTGGAGGAGATGAAGTACTCCAGAACGCTCAGGCCTTCACGGAAGTTTGCCTTAACGGGGATCTCGATGGTCTTACCGGCGGTGTTAGCCATAAGGCCGCGCATACCGGCAAGCTGACGGATCTGATTCATAGAACCACGAGCGCCGGAGTTTGCCATCATGTAGATGGGGTTGTAGGTATCAAGGCAGTTCTGCAGGGCGTTGGTGACGTCCTTGGTGGTCTTTTCCCACTCGGAAACGACGAGGCGGTAGCGCTCGTCATCGGTGATGAAGCCGCGCTTGAACTGACGCTCGATCTTTATGACCTTGCTTTCGGTCTCGCTTATGAGTGTCTTCTTCGCATCAGGGACGGTCATATCGGCGATGGAGATCGTGATAGCGCCCTTGGTCGAATACTTATAGCCCATTGCCTTGACGCCGTCAAGCACCTCGGCGGATATGGTGAAGTCGTGCTTCTTTATGCAGCGGTCGATGATATCGCCAAGCTGCTTCTTGCCGACCTGGAAGCCGATCTCATGGTCGAAGGCATGCTCGGGGTCTGTGCGGTCAACATAGCCAAGGTCCTGCGGGATCTTCTCGTTGAAGATGATGCGGCCGACAGTGCTCTCGATAAGCTTGCTCTTTTCAACGCCGTCGAAGGTCTTGGTGATGCGCACGAGAATAGGTGCGTGCAGGCCGACCTCGCCCTGGCTGTAGGCCATGATAGCCTCGTTGGGGTCACGGTAGACGAGCAGGGGCTTGTATTTCGGTGCGCGGACGCCTTCTGCCGCGGCCTTCTCTTCGGCTGCGACGAAGTCATCGCCGTCGACAATCTCGTTGACGGGCAGGTCGGTATCGCCCGCGTCGCAGACGAACACCTGCTCTGCGCCCTTTTCCGCCTTGCCGATGCGCTTCATCGTAAGGTAGTAAGAGCCGAGGATCATATCCTGAGTAGGAACGGTGACAGGGTGACCGTCCTGAGGACGCAGGAGGTTATTTGCCGAGAGCATGAGTATTCTCGCCTCGGCCTGAGCCTCTGCCGACAGGGGGACGTGGATAGCCATCTGGTCGCCGTCGAAGTCGGCGTTGTATGCCGTACATACCAGCGGGTGGAGCTTGAGCGCTCTGCCCTCGACGAGGATAGGCTCAAAGGCCTGGATGCCGAGGCGGTGCAGCGTAGGTGCACGGTTGAGCAGCACGGGGTGCTCCTTGATGACGACCTCGAGCGCGTCCCAAACCTCGGTGCGCTGCTTATCGACCATCTTCTTTGCGGACTTGATGTTGTTTGCAACGCCGTCCTCAACAAGCTTCTTCATGACGAAGGGGCGGAACAGCTCGATGGCCATTTCCTTGGGGACGCCGCACTGATAGATCTTGAGGTCAGGGCCTACGACGATAACGCTTCGGCCGGAGTAGTCAACACGCTTGCCCAGCAGATTCTGACGGAAGCGGCCCTGCTTGCCCTTGAGCATATCGGACAGGGACTTGAGCGCGCGGGAGTTTGCACCCGTTACGGCGCGGCCGCGGCGGCCATTGTCGATAAGTGCGTCGACAGCTTCCTGGAGCATACGCTTTTCGTTGCGCACGATGATATCGGGAGCCTTGAGCTGGATAAGTCTCTTCAGACGGTTATTGCGGTTAATTACGCGGCGGTAGAGGTCATTAAGGTCGGAGGTGGCGAATCTGCCGCCGTCGAGCTGGACCATGGGGCGGATCTCGGGCGGGATGACCGGCAGAACGTCGATTATCATCCACTCGGGCTTATTGCCGCTCTGACGGAATGCCTCGACGACCTCGAGACGCTTGACGAGCTTCGCCTTCTTCTGACCGGAGGCGTTTGCAAGCTCTTCCTTGAGCTGAACGGAAAGCTGCTCGCAGTCGATCTGCTGGAGGAGCTTCTTGACGGCCTCGGCGCCCATGCCTGCGTCAAAATCGTCCTCATACTTCTCGCGCATATCGCGATACTCTTTTTCGGTGAGTATCTGGCATCTCTCCAGCGGAGTGAAGCCGGGGTCGGTGACTATATAATTTGCAAAGTACAGAACCTTTTCAAGCACGCGGGGCGTAAGGTCGAGAAGCAGACCCATGCGGCTGGGGATGCCCTTGAAGTACCAAATGTGCGATACGGGGGCGGCCAGCTCTATATGGCCCATACGCTCACGGCGAACCTTGCTTCTTGTGACTTCGACGCCGCAGCGGTCGCAGATCTTGCCCTTGTAGCTGATCTTCTTGTACTTGCCGCAGTGACACTCCCAGTCCTTAGTAGGTCCGAAGATGCGCTCGCAGAACAGACCGTCGCGTTCGGGCTTGAGGGTGCGGTAGTTGATGGTCTCGGGCTTGGTGACTTCGCCGGAGGACCATGAAAGTATCATTTCAGGGGAGGCAATGCCTATTTTGATGGCGTCAAACGGTGTGAAACTCATTATTACTCATCCTCCTCACTGTAATCATCGGACATGAAGCCGAAGTCGTCATCGTCGTCCTCGGGAATGTCCTCGATGGTGTAGCCCTCGGCCTCGATCTCGTCATCGTCGGCCATGGTGCTGTACATCTCATCATCCTTCATCTTGGGAATGAACTCATCCTCATCGTCGTCCTTGAGCTCGATCTCCGCGCCGTCCTTATCGAGAACGCGGATATCAAGACACAGCGACTGCAGCTCCTTGACGAGGACCTTGAACGATTCGGGAACGCCGGGCTGCGGGATGTTGTTGCCCTTTACGATGCTCTCGTAGGTGCGTACACGGCCGGTGACATCGTCGGACTTGACGGTGAGTATCTCCTGCAGAGTGTATGCCGCGCCGTAAGCCTCGAGGGCCCAAACTTCCATTTCGCCGAAGCGCTGGCCGCCGAACTGAGCCTTGCCGCCGAGAGGCTGCTGAGTAACAAGGCTGTAGGGGCCGGTGCTGCGGGCGTGGATCTTATCGTCAACGAGGTGGTGCAGCTTCAGGAAGTAGACCCAGCCGACAGTTACGTCGTTATCGAACTTCTCGCCCGTGCGGCCGTCGTACAGGACGCTCTTGCCGTCCTCGCGCAGGCCCGCCTGACGCAGAGTGTCGCGGATGGTAGCCTCGTTTGCGCCGTTGAAGATAGGCGTTGCGACCTTCCAGCCGAGTGCCTGAGCAGCGTAGCCGAGGTGAACTTCGAGAACCTGACCGATATTCATTCGGGACGGAACGCCCAGCGGGTTGAGAACGATATCCAGCGGGGTACCGTCGGGCAGATAAGGCATATCCTCACGCGGGAGTATGCGGGAGACAACGCCCTTGTTGCCGTGGCGGCCGGCCATCTTATCGCCGACAGAGATCTTACGCTTCTGAGCAATGTAGACGCGCACGACCTGATTTACGCCGGGGCTCATCTCGTCGCCGTTTTCGCGGGTGAAGACCTTGACATCGACGATTATGCCACTCTCGCCGTGGGGGACCTTGAGCGAAGTGTCACGCACTTCCCTCGCCTTTTCGCCGAAGATGGCGCGAAGCAGTCTCTCCTCAGCGGTGAGGTCAGTCTCGCCCTTGGGAGTTACCTTGCCCACGAGGATATCACCGGCACGGACTTCCGCACCGACGGTGATTATGCCGCGCTCGTCAAGATACTTGAGGGCATCGTCGCCGACGCCGGGGATATCACGGGTGATCTCCTCAGGTCCGAGCTTGGTGTCACGTGCGTCACACTCATACTCCTCAACGTGGATGGAGGTGAACACATCTTCCATGACAAGGCGCTCGTTGAGCAGGATAGCGTCCTCGTAGTTGTAGCCTTCCCAGGTCATGAAGCCGAC
>CAZWJM010000073.1:0-6340 GCA_964634435.1 uncultured Oscillospiraceae bacterium
TTCCGGTGCTTATTTAGCATAAGCTGTTCTTACATTATCTAATTTTCAAGGTACACTATCGCTCTCCGCTCTCGCGGTGAGCTTTTATATATTAGCACTTTCGACGTTGCTTGTCAAGAACTTTTTAAAAACTTTTTAAGTTTTTCGTTTCGCTCATTTTCAAGCATTTCCGAAGTGCTTAGATAATATAGCACCGCAGCGGCCAAATGTCAAGGCATTTTTGAAACTTTTTTGCGGCTTTTTTCAATCAATTTGGCACTTCTAAATCTTGTGGTTTTTCAATGGTTTTGACCGCAAGATATGGCCGAGAAAAATCGGCTGCCGGATAGCTCTCCGACAGCCGTTAAATATCACTTTACCGTGTTCTCCAAAACGCCGATGCCGTCGATCTCGCAGCGGATGACATCGCCGGAGACGAGATACTTCTGAGTCTCGGGCGGCATACCGAGGGCGACGCCGCTGGGCGTGCCGGTTGCGATGACTGTTCCGGCCTTGAGGGTCATGCCTGCCGACAGCTCTTCTATTATATAAGGTATATCGAAGATCATCATGCGGGTATTGCTGTCCTGCCGCTTCTCGCCGTTTATGTAGCAGCGGATATCGAGCTCCGGCTTTGCGCCGATGCTCTCGGGCGTTACGATGCACGGGCCCATGGGCGTGAAGTCATCGAGGCTCTTGCCGAAGTACCACTGCTTGTGGCGCGTCTGAAGATTGCGGGCGGAAACATCATTAATGATGGTGTAGCCGAAGATATACTCAAGCGCGTCCTCGGTCTTGACGTTCTTTGCGTCCTTGCCGATGATAACGCCAAGCTCCACCTCATAGTCGAGGCTGTCGCAAATGTCAAAGTGGCCATCGATCATATCGCCGGGTGCGACTGCTTTCTGAAGGCGCTTTGCAAAGTAGACAGCGTCGCCGCGCTGAACATCGAACACGGCGTCGGCGCGGGTGGCCTCCTCAACGTGGTCACGGTAATTCAGGCCAAGGCAGACAACATCCTGCTTGGGCTCGGGGATGGGCGCTTCGAGCTTGACAGCGGAAAGAGCTATGCTCGTTGCCTCGGCGGGAATGACGGGCATTGTGCCGCCCAGCTGGTCAATGAGCTCGTTCATGCTCTTTGCCGCGTAGCCGAGCTCCGATGCGGGGATGACCGCGCTCTCATCGGCGGTGAGGACGCCGGGAGCTGTTACGCCGTTATATGTATACGTTACAAATTTCATTTTGCTATACCTCCAAGTATCGATGTCACGACCTGGCCAACGAAGGGCACAGGCTCCTTCTTTCCGAAATACGCATTGCGCGCGCCGAGGAACGCCAGCACAACGAGCGCGGCAGATACGAGCTTTTTCACGGGCTTGCCGACCCAGGGCACGATGTTGAGCGTGCTGTTTGCCATATGCAGTGCAAGCAGCATGGCAGACTGCTTTGCATGGTATCTGACAAGCTCTGAACCGCTGCACTTTATGAGCGACCAGATAAACAGCGGGCCAATGTAGCCGAACGCCGCAAGGTCACGCTCGCGCAGCTCGTTGGGGATATCGTCGCCCTCAGTCATCTGCGGCATGGCCTTTTCAAAGGCGTCCTGCATGTATTTGAAGATGGGGTCGTCCATAAATCCCTCGCCGCCCTCGGGCTTCCAGCCGCAGGACAGGCAGACCTTGCCGCCATCGGGGATGTATGTTCCGCATCTCGGGCATTTATTCATAGCAATCACCTTTCTATGTACGGCGGCGCACCGCCGATAATGGCTATATTTTATTATGAAGCGCAAGGCAAGTCAAGCGCAAAATATATGGCGGCCGATGGTGAGCATCTGTGGGCGTGACCATATCCACTTGCTCGTGGCTGTGGCAGGGTTAAAATAATATATTGCGCCGCCGGTCGGGTCTGCACCCGCCAGTGCCTCGCGCGCGGCACGGTAGGCGCTGTCGGCAATGGGCTGGTCAAACTGGCCGTCGTCAAGGCAGGAAAACGCGCCGCGCTGATATATAACGCCGGACATGGAATTCGGGAACGACGGGTGGTCGACGCGGTTGAGCACAACGGCGCCGACCGCAACCTGACCAATGTACGGCTCGCCCCGCGCTTCGGCGGATATGAGCCGCGCGAGCAGGTACACGTCGCCGGAGCTTGCAGCTCCCGGTGCCTCGTATATCCCAAGCGCGGCAAGGGTCTTATCCCCCGTCTGCCCGTCGACGGCAAGTCCGTTTACGCGCTGAAAATAACGCACGGCGCGCTCAGTTGCGCTGCCGTATATGCCGTCGACCGCGCCGTCGTAATAGCCCCAGCTTTTGAGCCGCGTTTGTATCTGCGTGACCGTTGCGCCCGACGAGCCGCGCTTGTACACCGCCGCGTCCGCCGACTGCGCAAGCGCGATGATTAATATATTCACAGCGAAAATCAGCGCGACGGCAAGGATAAGTTTTTTCTGCTTAATGCTCATAATATCACCCCATGCTTTTTTGATAGTTTGCCGCGTGGAGCGAAAGCTATGCATGGAAAAACTGCCTGAGCAAAAGCTCAGGCAGTTTAAAGATGATATTGCGATTATTTCTGCACCTTGATGATGTGGCGCGGGCAGATGTCGGAGCAATGTCCGCACTGGACGCACTTGGATACATCGATGCGAGCCAAATTGTCCTTGATGACGAGCGCGTCTGCAGGGCACTCGCGCTGGCACTTCATGCAGCCGATGCAGCCCTCGTCGCAGATCTTCATGACGGCAGCGCCCTTGTCGCAGCTGGAGCAGGCGACGAGAACATGCTGGTCATACGGGACGAGCTTGACTATCTTCTTCGGGCAAGCGTCAACACATGCGCCGCAGCCGACGCACTGCTCACGATTGACCTTTGCAACGCCGTCGACGATGCTCATAGCGCCGAACTGGCAGGCGTTGGCGCAGTTGCCGAGGCCGATGCAGGCAAAGCGGCAATCCATGTTGCTCTTGCCGCCGAACAGCATTGCAGCCTGGCAGTTCTGGGGACCTGTGTAGTTAAAGCGCTTGGATGCCTTGCCTTCAACGCCGGAGCAGGGCACGAAAGCGACCATCTTGGTTGCCGCACCGGCGGATACGCCCATGATGGCTGCTATCTGCTCAGCAGCAGCTGCGCCGCCGGCAACGCACTTGTTGACAGGAGCTTCGCCCGCGGCAACAGCGGCGGCATAGCCGTCACAGCCGGGGTAGCCGCAGCCGCCGCAGTTTGCACCGGCCAGGCACTCACGAACCTGCTCCTGCTTGGGGTCGACTTCGACATAGAAGATCTTCGATGCAATTGCGAGGACTGCGCCGAAAACACCGCCCATTATGCCGAGGACGAGCAGAGCCTTAATAATAAGTACAAAATCCATATTTAGCCCTCCTTAAAGCGGGATCTTCATGCCGCTGAAGCCCATGAAGGCAAGAGCGAGAAGAGCCGCGGACACGAGGCAGATCGGGAAGCCTTCGAAGCACTCGGGATACTCCGCATGATCGATGCGCTCACGCACGGATGCAAACAGAACTATCGCGACGAGGAAGCCGAGGCCGCCGAACACGCCGTAGAGAGTGGACTGAATGAAATTGAAGTTGTACTGAACGTTGAGAAGAACAACGCCGAGAACAGCGCAGTTGGTGGTGATAAGGGGCAGATAGATACCCAGTGCCGAGTACAGAGACGGGATCGCCTTCTTCAGGAACATCTCAACGAACTGAACGAGGGATGCGATGATGAGGATGAATGCGAGAGTCTCAAGGAACTGGAGCTGCAGCGGGACAAGAATGTAAATGTCGACGATGTAGCAGATGGCGGATGCCAGACCCATAACGAAGGTGACCGCAAGACCCATACCTACCGCAGTGTCAACCTTGCTGGAGCAGCCGAGGAAGGGGCAGCAGCCCAAGAACTGCGAGAAGATGAAGTTGTTAATAAGTATTGCGGAAAGAGCTATGGTGATAATGGGAGCATCAGTTGTCATTCTTTTCAGCCTCCTTCTTTGCTTTCTTTTCGGCAGACTTCTTGAGCGCGTACTGCATGACAGCGATCAGGCAGCCCAGAGTGAGGAAGCCGCCGAACGGCATGGTCAGGATCATTGCGCCCTGATAGTTTGCGCCGAAGACCGCGATGCCGGAGCCGGTGCCGTCGATGGTCAGGCCCTTGACTGCGTCAATCAGGCCGCCGCCGATGGTGCCGAAGCCGAGCAGCTCACGGATAAGGCACATGATGACGAGGACGATGGTGTAGCCCAGGCCCTGGAAGATGCCGTCGAAGAAGGATGCTGCGACGGTGTTCTTCTGGCAGAATGCCTCGGCACGGCCGATGATGATGCAGTTAACAACGATCAGCGGGATGAAGACGCCGAGCGCCTCGCTCAGTGCGGGAACGAATGCCTGCAGGAGCAGGTCAACGATGGTAACGAAGCCCGCGATAACAACAACGAAGATTGCAAGACGGATCTCGTTCGGGATGATCTTTCTGATCGCTGCGACAACGACGTTGCAGCAGGTCAGGATGATGAGAACGGACAGGCCCATGCCGACGCCGTTGAACAGGCTGGTGGTGATCGCCATAGTGGCGCACATACCGATAAGCTGAACAAGAACGGGGTTATTGGTGATAAGGCCTTCCTTAAACTGCTGTTTAATATTCATTTAAGTCTACCTCCTTAACCCAAGCTCTCGCACGCGGTCGCCGCTGCGCGGACTGCGCTGATGACTGCGTTGGAAGTTATCGTTGCGCCGGTGATCGCCTCGATGGTGCCGCCGTTTTTGACAAGGTCAAGATCAGCACCCTGGCCGACGAAGTTTGCGCGGAATGCCACGCCCTTGTCGCTGGGGCTGGATGCAACAGCGCCGAGTCCGGAAGTTTCGCTGGATTCGGTGATGGAGATGCCGGTGCACTTATAGTCATTGTCGATGCCGACGATGACGGTTATGCTGCCCTGGCTGCCGGTGACGACAGTCTCGACGACATAGCCCAGTGCATTGCCGCTTGCATCCTTTGCGACGGATACCTTCTGTACCTGGGTGTCCTCGCCGGAGTAGTTTGCGTCATCGTATACCGCGGCATCGAGGACCTCGGCGTATGCCGTTGCGGTCTTCTGCTCCGCGATCTCCGCGATTCTGTCCTTCGTGAGCTCATTGACTACGCCCAGGACGCCTGCGACGATGGCCGAGATGAGGAAAAGGACCAGTGTAAGCTTCAGTGTCTTATTCATGCCTTTGCCTCCTTTGCTGCCTTCTTAGCTGCCTTGAGGTCTTCCTTGGTCACGCCGAACTGACGGCCGCGGGTGCCCTTATCGATTGCCCATGCGCACAGGTTCATGATAAGGATGGCGTAGGAAACGCCCTCGGGATAGCCGCCGAAGTAACGGATCAGAACAGTCAGAGCGCCGCAGCCGAAGCCGTACAGGAGCTGACCGTTGAGGGTGACGGGGCTGGAGGAGTAATCGGTTGCCATGAAGAACGCACCGAGCAGCAGGCCGCCGGTGAGCAGGTTCTGCAGCATCCAATCAACATCGAAGAAGCCGCCGTGACGCGGAAGGATGAGGGTTATGACTGCAACCGTGCCGATGAAGGCAACGGGGATGCGCCAGTTGATGACCTTGCGGATGAGCAGGTATGCGCCGCCTATGAGCAGTGCAACTGCGCTCACTTCGCCCAGGCATCCGGGCATATTGCCGAGGAACATGTTGCCGTAGGTGAAATACTCAGGCAGAGCCTCGCCGGCCTTCATGATGCTCAGCGGGGTGGCCATGGTAGCTGCGTCAACAGTGCTGCTCAGTGCCTTGGGGACTGCCCATGTGGTCATGATGACAGGCCAGGAAGCCATGAGGAAAGCTCTTGCCGCCAGTGCGGGGTTGAGGAAGTTCTTGCCGAGGCCGCCGAAGAGCTGCTTTACGACTACCATGGAGAATGCAGCGCCGACGACGGGCATCCACCAGGGTGCGCCGACGGGGATGACCATTGCGATCAGAACGCCGGTGACGCAGGCTGACAGGTCGCCGATGG
Source organism: uncultured Oscillospiraceae bacterium (assembly GCA_964634435.1). Classification (GTDB taxonomy): domain Bacteria; phylum Bacillota; class Clostridia; order Oscillospirales; family Oscillospiraceae; genus F23-B02. The sequence goes on from CAZWJM010000073.1 coordinate 5,987, forward strand.
AGTTGTGCTTCTTCATGAGCTTGCGATAGCCCCACTCGAAGAACACGCAGGACAGGACGGATACGACAATGAGCATGAGCGCATGAAGTCCGAACTGATAAACTGCAACTACCATTGCCGGCACGAGCGCGATGATAACATCGAGCATTATGCGGGACGTGTCTGTCTTTGCTCTGACCTGCGGCTGATAAGAGGCGTCAAATGTGTATTCTTTTGCTTTCACTTTTTCTCAGCCTCCTTTGCAGCAGCTTCCGCCCTCGCCTTTTCCTCTGCTGCCTTTGCGGCAAACAGGAGCTTGGCGGTCTTGAACGAGTGGGTCAGCGGCATTCTGCCGGGGCAGTTATACGAGCAGCT
>CAZWJM010000074.1:0-6115 GCA_964634435.1 uncultured Oscillospiraceae bacterium
TAAAAAATTTTCGAAAATTTTGTCCTGTTTTTTCGTTTCAGACACTTATATAGAGTGTAAAGGAGGAATGAACATGTACATCAAAAGAATATCGGCGCTCATGCTCGCGCTTGTGATGCTGCTTACGCTTGCAGACTGCGGCGAAAATGAAGCCGAAGACACGGTTTTGGCCGAGTACCACGGATTTGAGATCACTCAGTCGGTGGTGGACACGCAGAAGCGGTACATTCAGCAGTTTAACGACTCTATTGAGGCCGAAAACACCCTATCCCTTGCCCCGAAGGACGACTCGACCGACACGACAGTGTGGAACATTCTGACCGGCAGGATGCTGCTGGAGGAGTCGAAGAGCCTCGGCTTTGCCGCAACGCAGGCCGAAATTGACGACGCCATCGAAAAATCAAAGGAGAGCTACAACAAATTTGATGAAATTAAGCGCGGGGTCGATAAGTACATAAAGGAGCAGGGCTGGACGCTTGACGAATACTGGAGCAGCCTTTCCGACACGAATTACGAGACGATATCGCGCACAAAGCTTCAGGAATCCATGTGCCGCAACTTCTGTGAGCAGACAGGCTATGATGGCGACTGGACAGATAAGCTTAACACCAACAGCTTTGAGATATACTGTGCCCTGCACCGCGAAGAGCTTTTGCAGCAAAACCTCGCCGACGTGAAGTTTAACTATGCTTTCGACACGGAAACGGTCAAGACCCATTCCGCCGCCGCGATAAAAGTTGACTTCGGCATCAGCACCTCGCAGCTTGACCGCGACGCCATACAGCCGCAGCTTATCTACACCCACTCCGACGATAACATCGCCGAGTATGTGATACGCTTCAAGGAGGATTGCTCGGCGCTGTTTGCGGACTTTGACGCTCTGCCCATGTCCGACGATGCCGCCGATTTCCTCGCAGACCTCGGCGACTATGTGTACGTTCCGAACGTAAGCGAGGGCAAATATAAGTTTATCTCGCAAAATGACGGTCACAATGCCGCGCTACTCGTATATGACCCGGCGGAGAACACCGCATGGTACGTCTCCCTCGGTACCGCCCCGTCCAGTGTAACGCTTGATGGCGGAGAAGCTCTCGCCGAATATGACGCGCTGTCCCACGAGTATAGCCGCGCGGTGCTTGCCGGAGACGAGGAAAAGGCCGAGCAGATCGACGCGCAGATGAAAGCACTTGAAAAGGCCGCCGGCATCGAGAGCACTCAAAACGAGCCCAACTACCCCGTCATCATCGGCGGCGTTGCCCTGTGCTGCATATTCGCCGCGCTGTCCATAACCGGCTACGTCAGGGCAAAAAAGCGCCAAAAGCAGCTTGAAAAAGAACTTGAGAAGTTCACGGAGGACTAAGATATGAAAAACATAGCCCACATCCGGAACACAATTCTGTACATCACATGCGCTTTAGTTCTTGTTCTTATCATCGCCGCGGGTTTTACCGACACTATGGCGCTTTATTATATTGCTGCCGGTCTGGTCGCGCTTTTCATCGTGCTGGAGCTTATATTCTATCGCTGCCCGCACTGCAAAAAGCCCATGCCTCACCGGATAGGCTCTGTCGAGTACTGCCCATACTGCGGCAAGCACATGAGCATTAAAAAATAAATTAAGCTGACGGGAGTTGAACCCCTGTCAGCTTAAGCACGCAAAAACCCCACAGAGGCGCATGTTCCTCTGTGGGGTATTTTTATTCTTCCTCCAAGGCTCGGTCGTCAAAGGCTGCCATGAGGAATTGGCGCAGGGGTTCGAATCTCCTGACCGCGGCTCCGGCAGCTTCGGCAAAGCTGTCAAGGTCGCGGAGATCGTCGCGCGTGAAGCTGTACTCTGTAAGATAGAACTTATATTTGAGCCAGTCGGCAGCGGGGTGGTCGGGCTCATACCCGCGCGGCGTGCGCTTGAGCATTTCGCCCCACACGTTCAGGCCGTTTTCAAAAACTATCGAGTCAAGCTCCTCATAGTTGTAGGCAATGTACTCGCGCAGGCGGTTTAGCTGGCTCGTCTCCCACGGCCACGCGCCCGTTTCCAATATGCAGCGCTCGTGGCTTATGTGCAGGTAATACGACAGCGGCAGGAAGTTTTTCTTCTGCGGCGACAGGTAGGCCCTGAACGCGGGGTTATACGGCGTTTTGTTCTTGCTGTAGCGCATGTCGCGCGGGATGCGGTACATGAAGCTCTTGGGGTTTTCAAAAAGCAGCATGTCCCCTATCTGCGGCGCGTCCTTGGCAAGGACAAACTTCATCACGTCCAGCACCATGAGGAAGTCCTCCGTCGCCTGCTCGTACTGCCTGTGGTTATCGTGAAACCACGTTCTTTCGTTGTTTTGGCTCAGCGCCTCGGTGTAGCTGAGCATCCTGGAAAAGTCCATCAGAATAGTCCCGTTATCCTTCCGTTATCGTCTATGTCTATGCCCTCGGCCGCCGGAGTGCGCGGAAGTCCGGGCATCGTCATTATATTTCCCGCCAGCGCGACGGTAAAGCCCGCTCCGGCGCTGACCTTGACCTTGCGCACCGTCACGGTGAAGTCCTCGGGCGCACCGAGCTTCTTCGGGTCATCCGACAGGCTGTTTTGCGTCTTTGCAATGCACACAGGAAGCTTTGAAAATCCAAGCTGCGTAAGGTGCTCGATCTGCGCCTGCGCCTCGGGTGTGAGCGAAACTGCGCGCCCGCCGTAGACCTTTTGAACAACGGCGCCGATCTTCTCCTCAATGCCCATATCGTCGGTATAGCAGAGGCTAAACGAGCTGTTATCCTCATCGCATAGCCTGACGACTGCCTCGGCAAGCTCTGCTCCGCCCGCTCCGCCATGCGCCCACACATCCGAGAGCACCAGCGGCGTATCGAGCGCTGCGCACTTTTCCTCGGCAAGGGAAAGCTCTGCCTCCGTGTCCGTCGGGAAGCGGTTGAGCGCAACGACGCAGGGCAGGCGGTACACGTTCTTGATGGCCGAAACATGGCGCAGAAGATTCGGCAGGCCGCGCTCAAGCGCCGCAAGATCCTCATGCTCAAGCTCGGACTTATCCAGTCCGCCGTGCATTTTAAGCGCCCTTATCGTCGCAACGACGACCACCGCCGAGGGCTTGAGCCCCGCCGCGCGGCACTTTATGTCCAAAAACTTTTCCGCGCCGAGGTCTGCGCCGAAGCCGGCCTCCGTCACGCAGTAGTCGGCACTTTTGAGCGCCATGCGGGTAGCTAAAACCGAGTTGCAGCCGTGCGCGATGTTGGCAAACGGGCCGCCGTGTACGAGCGCGGGCGTACCCTCCAGCGTCTGCACGAGGTTCGGCTTTATAGCGTCCTTTAAAAGCGCCGCCATCGCGCCCTGAGCCCTGAGGTCGCGGCATGTGATGGGGCGTCCGTCAAAGCCGTAGCCGATGACGATGCGCGCAAGCCGCTCTTTGAGGTCGGATGCCGACTCTGCCAGGCAGAGTATCGCCATTATCTCGCTTGCGACGGTTATGTCGAAGCCGTCGTCGCGCTCGACACCGTTGGTGTGCCCACCCACACCGTCGCGCACCGCGCGGAGCTGTCGGTCATTCATGTCTACGCAGCGGCGCCAGGTGATGCGTGCAGGGTCGATGCCTAGGGCATTACCGTGGTAAATGTGGTTATCTATCATCGCGGCCAAAAGGTTGTTTGCCGCGCCAATGGCGTGAATGTCGCCCGTGAAGTGCAGGTTAATGTCCTCCATCGGAACTATCTGCGCATAGCCGCCTCCGCACGCGCCGCCCTTTATGCCGAACACCGGCCCGAGCGACGGCTCGCGCAGTGCAGCGCAGGCGTTTTTGCCGATGTGCCGCAGAGCGTCGGCAAGGCCGATGGCCGTCGTAGTCTTGCCCTCGCCCGCCGGAGTCGGCGTTATGGCCGTCACGAGCACGAGCTTGCCGTCGGGCCGCGTGCTCTGCGTGAGATAGTCGAGGCTTATTTTCGCCTTGTACTTGCCGTACTGCTCCAGATACTCCTGCCCGACGCCGAGCCTTCCCGCGATATCCTCAATAGGGCTCATGCGGCAGCTCTGCGCGATCTCAAGATCCCTTGCTCTGTCCATCAGACCCCTCCTTTGACGTAATGTGTTCATTAGTATACCACAGTTTGCACCGTTTGGGTATAGAAAAACCGAAAACCGCGTGCCGTCGAAGACGACACGCGGTTTTCGGGAGATTGTTGTGGTTATCGGGGTGGAGAGACCCGATAACGAGAGAGAAAGAATGGATGAAAATATGTCTAAAAGGCATAGCCTTTTTTCAAGCTCGTTATTTTATGGTCAAAGTATATTATGTTTTCTCGCATTACGCAAGCGAATATTCCTCATGCTTTGCATGATTTTTCGTAATGTAAAGAATTTTATAAGTTTTTGTTGCCATATCTCAGAAATAGTCATATAATATGATGCATTGGTATGGAGTTTATATAATTTATTCGATTTTGGAATTGGAGGCACCGCATGGCAATTCATAAATATCAGGCGTTTATAAAGGTCGCGGAGCTGGGAAGCATAACGAAGGCGGCCGAGGCGATGGGATATACGCAGTCGGCGGTAAGCCGCATGGTGGCAGACCTTGAGGACGAATGGAATCTCAACCTCCTGCGCCGCAGCCGCGGCGGGCTTGCCCTGTCATCGGACGGGCTGATGATGCTGCCGTATATAAAGGAGCTGTGCCGCCATTATGAGGCTCTGCAGGAGCAGGCAAACTCCCTCAAGGGCCTTGAAACGGGCTTTATCCGCATAGGCTCGTGCACGAGCTTTTCCACGCAGTGCCTGCCGTCGATACTAAAGCAGTTCGAGCAGCGGTATCCGAGCATCGTGTTCCAGCTCCAGAACATGGAGTACAGCGAAACGGACGACGCACTGTGCGCGGGTGAGATCGACTGCGGCTTTATAAGCGCTCCGTACTCGCCGGAGCTTGAGGTGACGGTGCTGATGCGCGACAGGATGCTGGCCGTGCTCCCGCCGGATCACCCGCTGGCCGACGCGCCGTGCTTCCCGCTGCAGCGGCTGAGCGACGAGCGCATAATCAAGCTGACAGACGAGGCAAACAACGAGGTCAGCAAGGTTTTCGAGCAGCTTGACAAGCCCGTGACCTCTTACTGCGACGTTAACGACGACTACTCGATCATGGCGATGGTCGAAAGCGGGCTGGGCGTTGCGGTGCTCTCGGAGCTTGTGACGGGGCGTATGCCGTTTGACGTGCGCCTGAAAGAGCTTGACCCGCCGCAGTACCGCGACGTTGCGATAGCGACCAAGAAGGGCCGCCGTCCCTCCCCCGCGACGGAAAAATTCATGCAGGTCGTGCTCGAGCATTTCAATCTTCAATAATAACAAAGCTCCTCCGGTGTTCCGGAGGAGCTAAGCTTTTTATGGGGGTTATCTGAAAGATCTTGTTTTATCAGTACATGCCCATGTCGCCCGCGGGAGCTGCAACAGGTGCGGGAGGCGTGGGGATATCGGTCACGAGGCTCTCGGTAGTGAGGACCATGGACGCGACGGATGCGGCGTTTTCAAGCGCACTGCGGCAGACCTTGGTCGGGTCGATGATGCCGAGCTGGATCATGTTGCCGTACTGCTCTGCTGCGGCGTCAAAGCCGTAGGAGGGCTCTGTGCTGGCGTAGACCTTATCGAGGATGACTGCACCCTCAAGGCCTGCGTTTGCTGCTATCTGCATAATGGGTGCGCGAAGTGCCTTTGCGATGATGGAAGCGCCGGTCTTCTCGTCGCCCTCGAGAGTGGCGAGCAGTGCGTCAGCCGCCTTTGCAGCCATGACATATGCCGTGCCGCCGCCTGCGACGATGCCCTCTTCAACTGCCGCGCGGGTAGCATTGAGAGCGTCCTCGATGCGGAGCTTCTTCTCCTTCATCTCGGTCTCGGTTGCAGCGCCGACCTTGATGACAGCAACGCCGCCGGAGAGCTTTGCAAGGCGCTCCTGGAGCTTTTCCTTATCGTACTCGGAGGTGGTCGTCTCGATCTGAGCGTTTATCTGTGCGATACGTGCCTTGATATCCTCGGCGTAGCCCGCGCCGTCGACGATGACGGTGTTCTCCTTGGTGACCTTGACCTGACGCGCCTGGCCGAGCATGTCGATCTGCGCATCCTTGAGCTCCATGCCGAGGTCGG
>CAZWJM010000075.1:0-5985 GCA_964634435.1 uncultured Oscillospiraceae bacterium
CTTTTGCTTATACCATTCGTAGGCATCGGCAGTGGCGTAATACGGCTCCTGCCCGTAGCTTCGGATATCCTCAAGGCTCATTTCAAGCCCCAGCGCCATCGCCGCGTCAAGGTCCTCGTAGGCAAGCTTTCTGAGCTTGTCAACGCCTTCAAAATCGCGGTTCGGCTCGATATAATCGGCCATATAGATTATCTTTTCAAGCAGGGTCATGTCGGGCTTGCCGGTCGTATGCCAGCGTATTGCGTCATACACCCTGTCGCTTATATTGAAAAGCTCCCTTGCCAGTGCCGCACCGGTCTTGGCATGCAGAAGCTTAACATTTTCTTCTTCTGCGGTATCGTTTATAATACCATACTTTCGGCACAATATCAATTGGTCAGATAAAACAAGTTTTTTTGTTATATCATGCAGTATTCCCGCCTCGGCAGCGTCCTCCGGATCCTCGCCCCAGTGCTGAGCAAGGCTCACAGCCTCCGCCTCGCAGCCAACTACGTGCGCAACGCGCTTGGGCGCAAGCATTTCATACGCCTTTTCCCTGAGCCAGTAAAGCTCCGGCTTTGCGTCATAGTCGCCGTTTTTGATTATCCGCGCGTACACATCCTCCGGCAGATACGATGCTCCGCATCTGCGCGGGAGCATATCGCGGATATCCGACGAGGACATGGGCTTGGGCGCAAGGTTAATGAACACGCATTTTGCCCCATACTGCTTTGTCAGATACTCGGCATGCTCAAGCACACGGGCATCTTCGCCCTCGTTGCGGCAGAAAACGCCCAGCGTCATATTATCAAGCAGGAAGCGGAAGCGATACCACTCCTCAAAGCTAAGGAGCATATCGCTGCCCATGGCGAAGGTAAACTCCGCGTCGGGGTAGAGCTTCATAAGCTGCTCGAGCGTGTCGGCCGAATAGCTTTTGCCCTCGCGCAGGATCTCGATATCCGAGACCTCGGCGTTGGGTATTTCGGCAAAGGCAAGGCGCGTAAGCTCAAGCCTTTCGAGCGCATCGGGGCTCCCGCCGGCAAGTTCCTTATGCGGAGGCATGCTCGCGGGGATTATTATGAGCTTATCCGGCTCGAGCAGCTCTGCTACTGCGCGTGCAGCCTCGATATGTCCGCAATGCGGCGGGTTGAAGCTTCCGCCGTAGATGGCAATCTTCATTTCTTCTTATCTTTCACAAGAGCTATTTTAGGCTCTTTTTCATTACGTTTATACAAAACGAACTTACTTCCTATCGTCTGAACGGTCTCCGCCGCGCAGGCTTCAGCCAAAGCGTCGGCCGCTTCACGCGCGGTCAGCAGGCTGTTTTCCAGCACTCTGCCCTTTATGAGTTCGCGGGCCTTCAGTGCGTCCTTTACCTGGGTTATAGTATTTTCGGTTATGCCGCCCTTGCCTATCTGGATGATCGTGTCCTCGGTCATCGCAAGTCCTCTAAGCTGGGCGCGCTGCTTACTTGTCAGTGCCATATATTTTTCTCAGCTCCGTTTTAAATTTTGCGAGCGCACGCGCTCTATGTGATATCTGATTTTTAATCTCCGTGCCGAGCACCGCCATGCTCTCGTCATAGCCGTCGGGCATGAACACGGGGTCGTAGCCAAAGCCGCCCTCGCCGTGAGGCTGGGTGAGAATAACGCCGTGGCACTCGCCGCTGGTGCGTATCTCGCGTCCATCGGGCATGAGGCAGCAAATGCTGGTGACGAATTTTGCTCTGCGGTCGCTTACGCCGTCGAGCTTTTTGAGCAGGTACTCGTATCTGTCCTTATCGCTGGCATCATGCCCGCCGGGGGCATAGCGTGCGGAATACACGCCCGGCTCACCGCCCAAAGCGTCGACCATGAGGCCTGAATCGTCGGCAACGGTTATCTCGCCCGTTGCGTCGAAAACAGCCTTTGCCTTGAGGTAGGCGTTTGCATCAAAGGTCGTGCCGGTCTCGTCGACTTCAAAGTCGCAGCCTGCCTCGCGCTGTGACAGGATCTCAACGTCCATGTCGGCCAGAATTGCCTTGAGCTCCTTGAGCTTTTTGGCGTTATTGCTTGCAAGGATGAGCTTCATCATTTAAACAGCGCCTCCACGAATTCCTTGGGGTCAAACGGGATGAGGTCATCGATGCCCTCGCCGACGCCGACGTATTTGACGGGCAGGCCGAGCTCGTTTGAAATTGCAAACACTATGCCGCCCTTTGCCGTACCGTCAAGCTTTGTGAGGACTATGCCGGTGATGCCGGCAGTTTCGAGAAACTGCTTTGCCTGGATAAGGCCGTTCTGACCGGTGGTGGCGTCGAGCACCATGAGCGTTTCGACGTCCGCATCGGGAAGCTCGCGGCGGACGACGCGGGAGATTTTATTGAGCTCGTTCATGAGGTTTGCCTTATTGTGAAGTCTGCCGGCGGTGTCGATAATGACAACGTCCGCTTCCCTCGCCTTTGCAGCGCAAAGACCGTCGTACACGACAGAGGCGGGGTCGCTTCCCTCCTCGTGGCGCACGATATCAGCATTCGAGCGCTCGGCCCAGACATTGAGCTGCTCGGCTGCCGCCGCACGGAAGGTATCGCCCGCGCAAAGCAGCACTTTCTTGCCCTCGGCCTTAAGGGCGGATGCAAGCTTTCCTATAGTTGTCGTCTTGCCGACGCCGTTTACGCCGACCATGAGGATAACAGAGGGCTTGGTCTCAAGCTTGAGGTTCGTATCCATCTGACCGAGCATATCGCGCATGTAGCCGACAAAAGCGGCCTTTGCGTCCTTGCCGCGGCTTATACGCGACCTGAGCAGGATGTGCTTATAGTCATACATGATCTTTGCCGTCGTTTCGCCGCCGACGTCTGCCATGATGAGCATTTCCTCCAGCTCGTCGTAAAAGTCCATGCTGTCTATATCATAATTGCGAAAGACCTCTCCAAGCTCCTCTATATTCTTTCGGGTCTTGGTAAGGCCGGAAAACATCTTATCAAAAAAGCCCATTGTGTTCCTCCTCAGTCGTTTTCAATTGAGCGCTGCGCCTGGTCAAGGTCAAGCTCTATGACCTTCGAGACGCCCTTTTCCTGCATCGTTACGCCGTAGAGATGGTCTGCTTCCTCCATCGTGCCGCGGCGGTGGGTTATGACGATAAACTGCGTCCTGTCGCACATTTTGCGCATGTAGTCGGCATAGCGGGTGACGTTTGCCTCGTCAAGCGCCGCTTCGATCTCGTCCATGACACAAAACGGCGTCGGGCGGACTTTAAGTATCGCAAAATACAGCGCTATGGCGACAAATGCCTTCTCGCCGCCGGACAGGAGGCTTATGTTCGAAACGGCCTTGCCGGGCGGCTGCACCTTGATCTCAATGCCGCACTCGAGGGGGTCCGACTCATCCTCAAGGATGACCGAGGCCTTGCCGCCGCCGAAGAGTTCAAGGAAGGTCTCCCGGAAGTTTTCATCAATGAGCTTAAACTGCCCGAGGAATACCTCCTTCATCTCCGTCGTTACATCATTAATTATATTAAGAAGGTCCTTTTTCGCCTTTTCAATATCGCTGCGCTGGCCGGTGAGGAATTCATACCTTGTGTTAACGCGCTCAAACTCCTCGATAGCGCCAATATTCGGCGTGCCGAGGGCGGATATCTGACGGCGGAGGTCTGAAATGCCGCGCGATTCCTTTTGCAGATTTTCGACCGGCTGCCTGAGCTGCTGGGCCGCCGAATGGCTGAGCTCATAGTTATCCCAAAGCTTATCAAGTATCTGCTTTTCCTCCATCTCGGCGGAAAGCTTTTTCTGCTCAAGGCGTGCGCTTGCACGCTCAAGCTCAAGCAGGCGGCGGTTGGATTCCTGACTGTCCTTATCGGCTTTTGTTCTGCGGCCTTCAAGCTCAAGGCGCTTTGCGTTTATCTGCGCTATCTCAGCCTTTATCTTCTCGGCATCGGCAAGTATATCATCGCGCTCGCGGCGGGTCTTGTCAAGCTCGAGCATGATATCCTCGCAGGAGCGCTCTGCACGTTTAATTGACGCTTCCCTTATCTGGCTGTCGCCCGAAAGACTCTGCGACAGTGCGCGAAGCTGGTCGACAGCGGAAACGGTCGCACGCTTTTCAGCCTCGGCCGAGGCCTTGTCGCGCTGGATCTCCGCCCTGTCCTCGATAGCGGCGTCAAGCTCGTATCTCAGGCCTGACAGTGCGCTGACCGCTTTTTCAAGCTCAATTGACGCCGCGTCATAGTCGCGGCCGAGCTTTTCGCGGCGCTGCTTTAGCTGGCTGAGCTCGTTTGCACGCGAGAGTATACCCGTTCCACGGGCTGCACTGCCGCCGGTCATCGAGCCGCCGGCGTTTATGAGCTGACCGTCAAGGCTAACTATTCTGAGCCTGTTGCCGTTTGCTTTTGACATGCGCACAGCGTCACCGAGAGTTTCGGCAACAACGGTTCTGCCCAAAAGATTTGCGAATATGCCGTCATAGCGCTTATCAAAGCTCACAAGGTCGTATGCAACGCCGACAAAGCCGGGGTCATTTACCGGAGCGTCCTTCATAACATTGCCGCGGACAGTGTCCACCGGCAGGAAGGTCGCACGGCCGGAGTCGAGCCTTTTGAGCATTTCAATTGCGCTGCGGCCATCGTTCTGCGTGTCGATAACTATGTTCTGCATTGCAGCGCCCAGCGCCGTTTCAACAGCGAGGGCATACTCGTTATCGGTCTTTACAAGGTTTGCGACCGGCCCATGCACTCCGCGCAGATTACCTCTGCCCGCCTCGCGCATAACGGTCTTGACGGCCTTGGAAAAGCCCTCGTATTCCTTCTCCATCTCCGAGAGCATGTGTATGCGTGCATCCATGCTGCGGCAGTCGACCGACAGGCGGTTAACCTTTTCGCGAAGCTGGCTTGCGGCATTCTCGCGGCTGGAGAGCTTCATGCGGCAGCCTTCGATGATGTTGCTGCTTCCGGTTTCTTTATTTGTAAGGTCGAGGATGGTTTTGCTCAGCTGCGCGGCCTTATCCTCGTTATCCTCTATCTGCTTTGCTATCTCAGCAAGTCTTGCCTGAGCGCCGGCAATGTCGCTTTTCATGCGCTCTACGGTTTCCCTGCTGCTTTTTATGTTTGCCTGAAGCACTGCCGCGCGTGCATCGCAGTCGGCAGCCTTCGCCTCGGTAGCACTCAGGCGCTCGCGCGCCTTGTCCGCCTCGACGTCCTTTTCGTGCATACGCTCGGATATGCTGTCAGCCGAAGCGTAAAGCGCTTCAAGGCTTCTGTGCGCCTCATTAAGCTCTGCCTTTGCAGCTTCATAGTCAGCATTCACCGTCTGCGCCTGAGCATGCAGCTTATCGAGCGTTGCCATCCACACGCTTATCTCGCGCACGCGAAGCTCATCGCGCAAAACGAGGTACTTCTTCGCCGTTTCCGACTGGCGGCGCAGTGGCTCGACCTGAAGCTCAAGCTCGTCGATCTTGTCGTTAATGCGCAGGAGGTTTTCCTCTGTTTTCTGCAGCTTGCGCTCGGACTCCTCCTTGCGGCTGCGATAGCGCGATATGCCCGCGGCCTCCTCGAAAACTTCACGGCGGTCGGAGCTTTTGTTCGACACGATATCGGCTATCTTGCCCTGCCCAATTATCGAATAACCGTCGCGGCCAAGGCCGGTGTCCATCAGCATGCTGTTTATGTCTTTTAAGCGCACTGCCTCGCGGTTAATATAATACTCGCTCTCGCCGCTGCGGTAGTATCTGCGCGTGAGCATAAGCTCGGAGCTGTCGCAGTCAAATATATGCTCGGAGTTATCGATGATAAGCGAGACCTGCGCAAAGCCAAGCGCGCCGCGCTTTTCCGTGCCGCCGAAGATGACGTCCTCCATCTTGCCGCCGCGCAGGGTCTTCGAGCGCTGCTCGCCCATGACCCAGAGTATCGCATCGGCAATATTCGATTTTCCCGAGCCGTTCGGCCCGACAATGGCCGTAACGTCTTTTTCAAATGTAATTCGGGTCTTGTCCGGAAAAGACTTAAAGCCCTGCAGTTCGAGTGCTCTTAGATACA
>CAZWJM010000076.1:0-5777 GCA_964634435.1 uncultured Oscillospiraceae bacterium
ACCGAGCAGAACCACTGCGGAGTTGCGCGGAAGATGATCGGGTGCTTGCATCTCCAGCAGTGCGGGTAGCTGTGGATGATATCCTCGGAGGCGAACAGCGCGCCGCTTTCCTTCATGTCGTTGAGGATGATGGGGTTGCTCTCGTCGGTGCCGAGGCCGGCGTACTTGCCGGCGTAATCGGTGTGCTTGCCCTGATCGTCGACGGGGACGACCATGTCCATGCCGTAGCGCTTGCAGGTCAGATAGTCATCTGCGCCGAAGCCCGGAGCGGTGTGGACGCAGCCGGTACCGGAGTCCATGGTGACGTAGTCAGCAAGGACAAGGCGGCTGGTCTTGGGCAGGAAGGGATGGTCTGCGAGCATATTCTCGAAGAATGCGCCCTCGTGAGTTTCGACGATGCTGTAGCCGGTGAAGCCGCCGATACCCATGACCTTCTCGACAAGCGCCTCGGCGATGATGTACATCTCATCGCTGCAGTCGGGCTTTACGACGGCGTAGCTCTCTGCCGGGTGCAGGGCGATGGCGAGGTTGCCGGGCAGGGTCCAGATGGTGGTCGTCCAAATGACGAAGTAGAGCTTGGACTTATCGAGGTGGCTGAGCTTGCCCTGGTCGTCGTTCATGGCGAACTTGACGTAAACGGTCGTACAGGGGTCGTCCTTATACTCGATCTCGGCCTCTGCCAGTGCGGTCTCGTCGTGGGCGCACCAGTAAACGGGCTTGAGGCCCTTGTAGATGTGGCCGTTTTTATACATCTTGCCGAACACGCGCGTCTCCATAGCCTCGAAGCCGGGGTCCATGGTCTTGTACGGGTGCTCCCAATCGCCGATGACGCCCATGCGCTTGAAGGCCTCGAGCTGGACGTTGACATAGTGGTCGGCGTAGTCGTGGCAGGCCGAGCGGAAGTCGGCAACGCTCATTTCCTTGTGGTTGAGCTTCTGCTCCTTGATGATGGCAGACTCGATGGGCATGCCGTGGTTATCCCAGCCGGGGATGTAGGGCGTGTAGTAGCCGCGCATTGCGTAGCTGCGGGTGATGAAGTCCTTGAGGGCCTTGTTCAGGGCGTGACCCATGTGCAGCGCGCCGTTGGAGAACGGAGGGCCGTCGTGAAGGTTGAACAGGGGCTTGCCCTCGTTTTTCTTGAGCATGAGATTATAAATATCGAGCTCCTCCCAATGCTTGAGCATCTCGGGCTCGCGCTTGGGCAGACCCGCGCGCATCGGGAACTCGGTCTTGGGCAGATTAAGTGTTGCGTCAAATTTCTGTGCCATAAATTTATCCTCCATCTTTATCATAGCGCTTTGCGCTATCCTTTACTTGTTTTTTAAAGCGTACTGACTCTGCATGTTATCGATTTTGCGTCAGCACGGTTACGATGATGCCGTCGTTATCCGGCTGCCTCGCATTGCATCGGTGCCCTGCAGGGAACAGGTTTACCTGTTCCGCATGTTGTGTCTTGATTTGCACCAAAATAGAACAATCGCAGTTGTCACACGCGTTGCCTCACCTGTGCAAGGGGAGGTGGGTCGGCGTTAGACGAGCCGGAGGGGTTGTTACCAGTCTATAGATTTTAGTCAGCAGCAAAACATAATTGCCGGTTACAACCCCTCAGTCAGCTTCGCTGACAGCTCCCCTTACACAGTGGAGCCAAGGGCAAAGCCATCACTTTCATCGCTGATTTCTCACCAAACCAAAACAATTAAAAACTGCGGCCTCATACGCCCCTTTAATTGTCCACTGTCCACTGTCCACTGTCCACTATCAACTGTCAACTGCATGCGGTTTAAATAAAGAAAAAGGCGTACGTTTCCGCACGCCTTTCCCTTCATGAAAGCAACCAACGCAATGCTGCGTTTAATCAGAATTCATCCTTGACAAAATTGAATACCTGAGTGTTGCCGGAATCAACGGGATTGGTTTCGGAAACGGGAGCGGACTGCTCCTTCGGTATTCGGATTGCCTCGGTCTTGTTTTCTTCGCGCGACGAACGAGCGACGCCTGCAATGGTGTCAAGCGTCACAAGCTGCTTCTGGCAGAGCTCGCGTGCACTGTCGAAGAATTTTGCGGAGCTGAGCTTCGCGGCCTGAAGGCGCGACTCCTCCTCAGCGATCCTGTCGTCGATATTGCCGAGCAAAGCTGCGGCCTTAGCCTCAGCCTCTGCGACGATATTTGCGCTGCGCGTTCTCGCGTCGTTCTCGATCTGGACGCTGAGCTTCTGCGCTGACAGGATAGCCTGATTAAGTGCGCTTTCATTGGTGCGATACTCTTCGATCTTGTCGACAAGAACCTTCATCTTGCTCTTGAGGACAATATTCTCCTTCTGAAGAGCCTCAAAGTCGTTTGCAAGCTCGTCGAGATACTCGTCGATGGTAGCCATATCATAGCCGCCGAACATGCTTCTTGCTTTGTCAAAGCTCTTTTCACGGATCTCCTGAGGAGTAGTCATATCTAAATCCACCTTCCTGGTTGTTTCCTAATTAAAAATACAGTCCCGCGCTCTCGAAATCGGCGATGGCATCGCCAACGAGGTCGACGTTCGTCGGCGCTATTATATACGCCTGTGCGCTCACGCGCATTATCTTTCCGCCGAGGGCATACGCAACACCGGAGAGGAAATCAAGAAGTCTCCTTGCCGTCTCCGCCTCGGTCATCTCAAGATTCATCAGCACCGCCTGACGCGACTTGAGGCTGTCTGCTATTTCTGCTGCCTCGTCGAAATCCTCGGGCTTAACGAACTTGAGCTTGGTCTTCTGCTTTTCCGGCGCGGGTGCGGGCGTGTAGCCCTGCTTCGGCTCGCGGCGGGAGAAAACAGGACGCGGCTGCTTTTCCTCGAAGGCGTCTGCGGCAGGCTCGTTCTCGGCTTGGGAAAACTCCTCCTCGGCCGCGCGCTCTTCGTTCTCTATATAATCATCATCGTAGGGGTGCATAGCATTGCGGATGTTATCAAGCCAGGCCACTGCACTTACCTCCTTTGCGCTTAGTAATGCCGTGCTCCGAAAATGCCGGAGCCGACGCGAACGATGTTCGCGCCCTCTTCGATCGCGGTCTCAAAATCCGCGGTCATACCCATGGACAGAAAGTCCATAGAGACATTATCGTATTTTTTTGCCCCAATGTCAACAAAAAGCTGCTTCATTTGACGAAAATATGCGCGAATTTCTTCCGTTTTTTCGCAAATCGGGGGTATTGCCATCAATCCGCGCACCGAAATCGAGGAAAATCGCGCCATTTCAGGCATGACCTGCATAAGCTCCTCCGGAGCAAAGCCGCTCTTGGCCTCCTCGCGCCCGATGTTGACCTCCAGCAGCACCTCCTGCCGCAGGCCCATCGACTGCGCGCGCTTGTCGATAGTCTCCAAAAGCTCCAGGCAGTCGACCGATTCGATGAGCTGCACCCTGCCAACAAGGTATTTTACCTTATTTTTCTGCAAATGTCCAATGAAATGCAGCGGACAGCCCTCATACGCGCCCTGCTCGAATTTTTCCGTCAGCTCCTGCACGCGGTTTTCGCCGCAGATATCCACGCCCGCCGCGACTGCCTCGCGCACGCGGGAAGCATCGTTCATCTTCGTCGCCGCGCAAAGGCGCACTTCCTCGGGCTTTCGCCCGGCTCTTATCGCGGCCTGCGCGATGCGCTGCTTTGTCAGCATAACATTTTCAGCGATTGTACTCATGATCTTTACCCAGCTTCTTTATATTAATATTTTCATTCCCTGTCTAAGCTCGCCCGCTCGCACGAGGCGAAAGTCCGCGCCGTCATATATCGTCTCGACAGCGCATCTGACGGCTTTCCCCGCGCGAAGAACGAGGACATACTCCCCGTCGGCATCGCTGTGCAGCGCGGCTGTCGGGACTTTAAGCCCGCTCGCCCGCGCCGTTATGAGCTTTGCCGTCACATGGCGAAGGTCGATGACATCCTCAAGCCCCATCGTGCAGCGTATGACCGCCCTGCCGTCATCTATCGACACGACGGTGCCCGCGTATTCATCGGTAAGGCACAGCGTCACGCTCTGCCCCGCTTTGACCTCATCGGTCTGCGCAACAAACCACCAGCCGCCCGAGACTATTTTACCCACGGCGCCATCGGGTATAAACGGCGAAAATTCGCCCTCAGTGTAAAGCCCCATGCCCTCGTAGCCGTCAACGAAGCTTGAAAACACGCCGCCGCACGGCGCAAGGGTAAGCCCCGCCATTTCATTTCGGTCGGGCTCGCCGCCGTTTGCGCACTCAAGGTGCCGGATGTATGCGTCCGTCTGCGCACGTGAAACCGCAATGACCGCACCGCCGCGCACCCGCTCGCCTGTTCTGCGCGGGATGTAGGGCGCACTGTCCGCGCAGGTGACCACCGTCTCATCCCGCAGGATGATACCATCGAGCGAAACCGACTGCTCAACGCTTTTCTCCTCGGCCGTCACCGTATCCGGCGCATTCTCGCGCCCGATGAAAAACACCAGCGCGGCCGCAGCCAGGGCGATCAGCGCCGCCCCTGCCGCGTATTTTAAGTATGCCGCATCCTTCCTCACTCGTCAAGCCCCAGTTCGATGGGTTTTGGCGGAATGATGGTGGATATCGCGTGCTTATAGATAAGCTGCTGTTTGCCGTCGGAGTCGAGCACGACCGTGAAGCCGTCGTAGCAGCGTATAACGCCGTGCATCTGAAATCCGTTTACGAGGAACACCGTCAGCGGCAGCTTGTCGCGGCGGAGTCGGTTCAAAAAGGTATCCTGAATGTTCTGTGTCTTTTGCATAAGCGTGCTCCTATGTATGTATTTGTCCTGTGGACTGATACATCATACCGCACGCACATACTAAAATTCCGTCGAAACCCGTCGCAGAGCCTCGTCAAAATCGGGCACAGCGCCCCACTGTATCCACCGCACCGCTTCATCGCGCCGCAGCCATGTAAGCTGGCGCTTTGCGTAGCGGCGGGAGGATAGCTTAATTTGCTCAATGGCCTCGTCGCGGCCTATTTCGCCGCGCAGATACGCGGCCGGTTCCTTGTAGCCTATCGCCTGCATCGCCGTGCTCTCGGGCGAAAGTCCCTTGTTAAGCAGCGCCTGCACCTCGTCAAAAAGCCCCTGCCGCACCATAAAGTCGACACGCGAATTTATGCGCGAATACAGCATTTCGCGGTCGGAAAATGTCAGCGCGACCTTCATTGCGTCAAAGCGCGGGGGCAGAAGCTGCGTTTTCCTGTCGTGCTCGGTCATCGTCTCGCCCGTGAGGGTGAATATCTCTATCGCGCGCACGATGCGGCGCTTGTCCGAGGCGTGGAGCTTTGCCGCGCGCTCGGGGTCAAATTCGCCAAGGCGCGATAGCATAGCCTCGCCGCCGAGTGCGTCGTACTGCGCATTTAGCTCCTCGCGCAGAGCCTTGTCCTCCTGCGTCTGCGCAAAGTCGAGCCCGCGCACGAGCGAGTCAATGTAAAGATTCGTCCCGCCCGCAACGATGGGCAATTTGCCGCGCGAGAGAATATCCTCAATGCAGGCCGTGGCCTCCGCAACGTAGCGCGAAACGGAGTAGTCCTCCATTGGGTCTGCAACGTCAATCATGTGGTGCGCAACGCCCTGCATCTCGTCATTCGTCACCTTGGCCGTGCCGATATCCATGCCCCTGTATATCTGCATGGAGTCAGCCGATACGACCTCGCCGCTTAAGCTTTTCGCAAGCTCGACCGACAGCCGCGTCTTCCCCGTCGCCGTCGGCCCCGTTATTATCAAAATTTTCGGCCTTTGCATCTGCATATGCGTCCTCTGAAAATGTGTTGTGTGATAATTTGCCC